>CAUDEQ010000012.1 GCA_958448635.1 uncultured Bacillota bacterium
CCACACTGTGGTCGTGGTGGAAGAACAACAATGTTACCGCCGCCGCGCAGGAGGCGCAAAACACGCTCAAAGCGATTAAAGAAGACGGAGACGGCAGCGACGGCGCTGTATTCTGGGAAGTAGAGGAAGGAGAGGTAGAGTAATGATATCGGTTTTATACAGACAGTATTTTTTAAAGTATAACTACGGCTATTACACAGGGGCGCTGGATGGCATATCCGGGTCCGGCACCAAAGCGGCTATAAAGAAATTCCAGAGAGGATATGGCCTTTCGCAGGATGGGATTTGGGGTGCCAAGACAAATGCAAAGGCGGTATCGGTAACCAAGGAGTTGCAGACGCTGCTGAACAAATACGGCGCGGGACTGACCGTTGACGGCGTACTGGGGCAGAAGACTGCAGCGGCTATAAAGACTGTGCAGAAAAAGCTGGGTCTTACCGCCGACGGCATTGCCGGAACAAAGACATGGGCAAAGCTCAGGGGATCTTCTTCCGGTACGGCTTCCGGAGGTTCTTCGGAACATTTCGCAAAAGTTGAGTTTAAATGCCAGTGCGGTGGAAGGTATTGTAACGGATATCCTGCCGGGAATACATCGGCAAAGCTGCTCAACATCCTCGAAGGGCTGCGGGCATATTACGGCAAGCCGATTACCATAACCTCCGGGCAGAGATGCAAGACGCGGAATAGGCAGGTCGGCGGAGCGACCAATAGCGCACATACAAAGGGCAAGGCCGCCGATATTTATATCCCCGGCATCTGCAACACGGCAGCTGGCCGCAGACAGGTGGTATCGAAGGCATATTCCCTTGGCGCAGCCTATGCGTATGCCAATACTGCCGGCATGGGGAATGCTGTGCATATAAACGTATAAGGAGGCATAAATGGAAATAGGAGTAATTATAGCCGCTGCTTTGCCTTCTATTTTTTCTGGGGTAACAATTCTTTTGCTTACTCGGCAGCAGAA
The DNA here is from genome assembly GCA_958448635.1 of uncultured Bacillota bacterium. GTDB lineage: Bacteria > Bacillota > Clostridia > Peptostreptococcales > Anaerovoracaceae > Lentihominibacter. Next base: position 965 of record CAUDEQ010000012.1, read on the forward strand.
CAAGGCAGACAAAAGGGCAAAGGACAGAGAAGAAAGGGAAGAACTTACACTAGAGGCCATTAATGCCATATTCAGCATAACCAAAGAATTAACGGACTGTGTGCTAAACAAGAAGGTACCAAACGGTGCGCTGGCAGAAGCCTTTGAGTACAAGCAGGACGTAAAACATAGAATTGAGAATTATGAGCGGAAGAAAGCCGCACAGTAGTTGAAAAAAGCCCCGTTTCAGGGGCTTTTAAATTTTGGAGGTATCAAATGGCAACGTATGACACATCACGATATGACCAGTTATATAAGGACTTTGAAAAACATCAGAAAGACACTGCGGCAAAACAGAAAGCCAATGCAGAAGAACAATATAATGCCAGACTAAAAGAGGCATATATAAGCAATATGCAGGACAAGAAGACATTGGCTGATTCTATGGCAAGAGCAGGTATAAGGGGTGGAGCTACAGAGACCGCCGCATTAAAAACTAATATTTCATATCAAAACACTCGTAATGATCTGAACAAGGAAAAGGCAAAAACGCTTAGGGATATTGACGATAACGCCAATACAAACATCTTTAATTATAAGCAGGCAAACGATGCCGCTAAAATTTCATATGTAGAGCAACGTGAGGCAGAAGAGAGACAGCTCGCACAGAACAATCTGGAAAAACAAGAAGCGGCAGACCTTGATTATCTTCAGGCAAAATATGGTGGAGTATATGATACAACAACGCTTAACAATGCTCTAGCAAATGCCAAGACACAGCAAGAAAGGGCAATTATCCAGGCAAGAATCAATTATCTTACTGCATACAGTAAAGGATATTAAGGAGTAGTCATATGGCAAAGAAAAAGAAGGGAATAGCTGCGGCAATAGAAGCCGCCGCAAAAGCCGCAAAAAGTACGGCAACGAAAGCAGCGGTATCATCAGCAGCGAAGCAAGTTAAATCCACAGCTAACAAGGTTGCGAAAAAAACAGGAGCGAGCACATCTTCGCAGTCTGCCGCAGCTGTAGCCGCCGCAAAAGCAGCCGCAGAAGCAGCGGCAAAGGCAGCGAAACAAGCGGCAGCAAAAAAAGCAGCGGCAAAAACACAGGAGGGATTGTTAAAGAACACAAAAGCGCTTCAGACAAAAAAACGTGGAGGAGTTGTATTGTCCAATAAAACCCTTCAGAGAAAACAGGCTGCTCAAAAAGCAAGGGAGAATGCACTTAAGTATATAACAAAAGGCACTGATAAAAAATCTGTGAAAAAGGCAATCCAAAAGGGAAAGAAGACAAGTGCGCTTGGAACAGAAATAAAAAAGGTGACTAAAACATATGATACTGGTGCGAAAACAACAAATTCAATCGTTACGGGTGCTTCTGTTGTGGCGAATATTGCAAAAGCTCCAGAAGAGGTTTCGAAGCTTGTTTCCCAGGGACATAGTGAAGAAGCAGCACGCAAAGCTGTTAATGAAGCCATAAAAGCAAACGTTGACGCAACGAAGGTAAAACTGGAAAAGGACAACCCTAGTAAAATAAAGTATTCATATAAGAATCTTACACAAGGGGAATATAACCTTATGGCGGTTGCTGCACAACAAGGACGTTTGCGCGAACTATTACAAAACAACAAAACTCTTGCAAACAAAGTACGCAAACTAAACGTAAAGGATTATGTTGATAGTCCTGTTGTAATGGGTGCGCTAGATCAGCTTACACAGGGGCTTTCTGTATCGCAAGACCCTGTATATAAATACTCCAAAGACGAGAAGCGCATAATGGAAAAGCAGAAGCAGACAACCGGATATAATGTCGGACGTGTTGCCGGTGCTGTTGGTGAGTTTGCGCTTGGCGGTACAAGTAGTATGGGTAGTTCTCTGGCTAAAACAGCAGGGAAAACGGCACTAAAAGAAGCAGCTAAACAGGGCGGTAAATCACTTGCGAAAACAGCCGCTAAGAATACAGCAAAAGACATTGGTGGTGATGCACTTGCATCTTTAGGTCTTAATACTTTAGATGCTTTGAAATTCTCTTATGAAGATGGAAAATTTAATAAAAAGGCATTCGCAAAAGAACTTGCGTTGAATGTGGGTGGAGACATGCTTCTTGGTGGAGCAGTTTCCGGTATAACTCATGGGTTATCAGCAAACCAAGTAAGGCGATTTAACAATATAAATAAAAAAGTAATTAACGGTGCCGATGTTTCTGCTGTGGAAATGAAGTTTTATAATAAACATTTAGATGAACTTATCGACAAGGTGTCAACCAAGTATGAGGAAGTAAAAGAAGCTCCTAAACAGAAGCCTTCTTCTGGAAACAACATTGCAGAACAAAGAGCAAATGAGCTTAAGGCGCAAGGTCTTAGCGAAGATGATGTATTAGAAACACTAGCAAGCGAAGGTGTGAGCCCTGTAGATGCTTTAAAAGCCCTCGGAGATGACATTGAAGAAAATGTTGTAGTTGTTGGCAACGTAAACAAAGCGCGTATAGACGAACTAAAAGCACAGGGACTAAACGATAATGAGATATGGGAGAAAGTTGCGAGTGAGGCGGCTAGTAACCCTGGGAAGACGTACAATAATGCAGCGGAAATGATAAAGGGAGAAAATCCATCACCGAGAGAGGCGCTGGAAAGCTCAAACAAAATAAACCCAAAAGAATACCCACATGTAAGACAAACCGCTATAAAACTAAGAAACCAAGTTGAAGATGATGTTGCAGAGATCATCGAGCCTTGGATAAAGTCCGGTCAGCTAAACAAAAGGGTTATACAGACCCAGAAGGAGGCGCTGGAGCAAGCAGAAAAAGAGCTTGCAGATGGAACACTGTTTAACCGATTTATGGACGGTGATGTTCAGACAAATGAACATCTATTCATGGCACGAGCAAAAGTTGTTTTGGAAGACCTTATGCAAAAAGCGGTTGAAAGTGACGAGGCTTCTGAAATGTTGTTAAAAGCAATGGACAAGGCAACTGAGGCGGCATCACACGGAGGGCGTCTTATGAACGCCACCAAACTATTAATGAGAAATACACCGCAGGGTAGACTTAGAACAATACAGAAAGAGGTCGAAAAGCTTAATGCTAAATATGGTGATAGGTTAAAGGGTGGAAAACTTGAGCTATCACAGGAACAGATAACAGCAATATTGAACGCCACAGACGATACAATCACAGATGTTGCAGACAAAATCAATCGTGAAATATGGGAGGATATTCCTGCCACATGGTTTGAGAAATTCAATGAGTTCAGACACACATCAATGTTGTTTAATGCCAAAACGCACGCAAGAAATATGTTTGGTAACTCGGTTTTTTACCAGTGCAGACTTATATCTGATGGTATAGAAATACTTATAAATAAAATGCCTGCCATAAAAAACAAAGTAGAGAAACTTGGTGGGAAACCCGAAATGCTTCATGTAACAAGAAAGGAAATCACAGATAACAAGGCAGCAATAGATAAACTCTTCGATGCCAATTATTCAAAATCAGACAGTAAAAATCAGTTTCTGGAGCGCTCACGTCCTGATGGCGTTCCTATATTTAAAAACAAGCTTCTGAACAAAGTTTCAACCGTAAATTATGGGGCGTTAGAATGGGAGGATATGCAGTTCTTCAAGCCAGAATATAGGAAGAATTTTATTAGATGGTGCAAAGCGAACGATGTAGACTTGAACACTATACAGAACCTTCCTAAAGACAAACTTCGCAAGGCAGATGCTTACGCAATGAGGAAAGCTGAAGAAGCCACGTTCAGAGACGATTCGGCGTTTGCAAGAAAGATAGTAAAGATGAAAGAGACAACGGCGACAAAAAAAGGCAAAACGGCTGTGGGAACAGCAGCATATAGGACTGCTAATGTCATCTTGGAGGGCAATTTGCCTTTTGTAAAAACACCTGTAAATATAATGAGGCGAACTATTGATTATTCTCCAATAGGACTTTTAAGGTCAGGTGTGGAGCTTGCCACTGCTAAAACTGCCGATGATTTTATGCAGGGTGTACACCACATGTCAACTGGATTGACGGGAACGGGAGTATTTGCAGTAGGGATGTGGCTTGCAAACAAAGACCTTATTACGGTAAAAGCTGGCGAGGTTTCAGGTGACGCCTATTATGATAGAGGTATGGGATACCAGGACTATTCATTAGTTATAAATATAGGTGGTAAAGAGTATTCAATGACAATAGACTGGCTGTCACCTATGCAGGTATCACTTTTTATGGGCGCCGCAACGTATAACAACTTGTCGGAGGACGGAGTTACGTTCACGAGTATGATTGAGGGGCTTTCTGCCGTTACGGGTCCTATGCTGGACATGTCGTACATGTCATCTACAAAAGATACTGTTGAAACATTTATGGAAAAAGTTTATCGCAATGGAACTGGTGATGATGCTGACTGGACGGGAGCAATAATGCAAACACTGTTTGGCTCAGTTCCACAGGGCTATTTAAATGGGTTTGTTCCTCAACTTCTCAGCCAAACAGCAATGGCGTTTGATTCAAAGCAGAGGGACACAAGGTCAACCAAAGAAGACCCTATAGAAGCTAGTTGGGAATCATTTGCAAGGAAGCTTGTAAACAAAGTTCCGGGGCTTAGGAATGTAATGTTGAATCCTAAACTCGAAGTTGCAGGAGAAGATGCGGGAAAGGACGTTGAAACGGGAAGCAATATTGTTACACGCTTTTTAAACGCATATGTAAACCCTTCGAACGTAAAAGAGATAAAAACAACAAAGTATGATAAACGCCTCATAAAAATATATAATAATCTCCCCGACGGTTCAGAAGAGAAAAAATATTTCTGGCATAAGTTTACGGGAAATCCACAGTATGATTTGCCTAATGGGAAACGAATGACGTATGATGAAGCCTATACATATGGGAAGGAAAGCCGAAGACGACAAACAAAACTGATACAAGACATGATGCGGTCAAAGAGCTACAAAAACATGACTAATGAAATGAAAGTGTCTGAGATTGATGGTGCGAATTGGCTAGGACAAACATATGCTGACAGGAAAACATATGGAGATAAATTCGCTGTCAACCGCATAGCGAAGAACGGGTTTGTTGGTGATGCACGTGCGGCTAATGTGGCTAGGGAGATAGGGATAAAAGACAAGGATTTCCTTGATTTTTATATTACAAAAGAAAGACTAGTTAACAGAGCGCACGATTCAGACTGGAACACAAAAGCCCTGGCAGTAGCATTAAACGGCAATGACAAAATGGCTGAACTTTATGGCGTGAACATTGACAAGGTAGATATAGCAAAAGAATATTTGAAGAACGGTGGGTCAGAAAAAGAATATTCTGATGCATCGTGCAACATTGCCTCCACAATAGCAAAAGCACAGGCGACAACATCTGCATCAAACAAAGCACTTGCAGCGGCAGAACACAACATAACGGCAAGAACATATCCAGCCCTTGGCATAAGCGATCAAAAAGCCAATATGGGGGTAGGCTTAAAGAACTTTGGTTATGACTTCAATAAATTAGATGCAATGAAAACAGCGCTAAAATATCATGGGTATGATACCGACCAAAGCGGCAGCATAAACAAAAGAGAACTTATGGCATACATTGATAGCCTTGGTCTCGATAGCTGGGAGGAAAAAGCCTGTCTGTTTGAATATCTAAAGGAAAGCAACACGAAAAATCCATATGGGCAGATACCAAACTACCTAGGATTATCAAACACATCATCAAGCAGTGGTGGCGGCAGTAGAAGCTACAGCAGAAGTTCAAAAACATCAAAAGCAACAACGGAAAAGGCGCAGAAGTCTACGCTTCCTCCATGGGAAGAATACGTAAAGGATTATGTAAGCAACGTGGAAAAAGTTTCAGGTGTAAACTTCAAAGACTGGGATTCACCGCTTGATAAAACCTATGTGAATAAAATCAATTCTATACTGAAGAAAACAGAGGTTTAAGAGCGTGATTTTCCGTAAAATTTTCCGTAAAAACTTTGAACATGGATAAATCACGGCAAACGATGATAAACATATGGATGTTGAAATTTCAACGCTTACAGACCGTGTTGAATAACGGTAAACATTTGAACGGCGGGTTCGATTCCCATCACTTCCACCATGAAATGAAAGACCGCCTGCGGGCGGTTTTTTCATTTCACGAAGGAAAAAAGCAGGGAATCGAAGCCATGGAATGGGTGAGGAATTCCGGCTCTGTTAAAAATATTGAGGTGGTGGATACTAAAAAGATGGCTCGCTGTCTGCGAGCCATCCTAATTTATTTTTTAGAATCGGAAAAAGTAAAATCAAACTGACAACTTTTGAATTGTAGAGATAAAAATAGAATATAAGAATGGGTTACCAATAGCTTGGCAAGTACATGCAGTGTCAGAGATGATGCCCTCATATTAAATCAGTTCCATCATTTTGCCGGCCAGATACAGAGGAATATTAGTTATTTTTCCATCGTGTCTGTATCCGCGCATAGAAAAACGGACGGCAGATTCTGGATTTTTCTTAGCGATATAACTTTTAAATGAGCTGGCCTTTTTGTTTTCTCCGCCTTTTGCCTCAATCGGGATTATTTCTGTACCATTCTGGATAATGAAATCGAGCTCGCCGTTTCTGTCAGAGTAGTATCTAGGCTGTACGGGCAGACTGCCGCGAAGCTGCTGAAGTACATAGTTTTCTGTCAGAGGCCCCTTAAACTGGTAGCTGGACTTAAGTAAAATGGCACTGTTATCGATACCGGCCATGGCTTTGAGCAATCCGGTATCAAACATAAACAGTTTGAACTGATCGAGTTTATCGAACGCTGACAAAGGATGTTCAACCTTGGACACATTATAGACGCGATTCAGTATGCCGGCAGAAACAAGCCATTCAATTGCTTCCTCAAAATCTCGGGCACGTCCTCCCTCGCGCACCGCACCATACATGAATTTCTCGTTCGGTTTAGCGAGCTGTGATGCTATGCTGCGGAATACCATAAGGATTCGTCCGCTGTTTACTTTCCCGTTATGTTTGGAAAAGTCGTTCTCATAAATTTCAATCAGCTCATGCTGAATTTTATATATTCTCTCGGGGTCCTTGTATTTTGTCCATGATGCAACGCATTCCGGCATGCCGCCGATAATTAGATAGTTCTTGTAGGTATCTGTAAGGCGATTATGGAATATCTCCTCTATCTCCTGATTTTTCTTTATGTCGTCATAATATGAATAGAGGCTGCTGTCAGTTGCTGCCAGATATTCTTCAAATGTCATAGGAAATATATCAAGAATGTTAACCTGACCCACCGGGTAAGATTTAGGTGTCGCAAGAAGTGTCCCCAGCAGACTTCCGGCAGTAACAATATGATATTCATCGGCATTTTCTTTGAAATACTTTAGGGAGTTTAAAGCTTCAGGGCATTCCTGTATCTCATCAAGAATGATAAGTGTGTCTCCGGGAACTATCTTCTTTCCTGAAATCAGCGAAAGAAGTTCAACAATTCGATTGGGATTCTTGTTCTTTTCAAATACTGATTTTAGCTCCTCTTCTTCGTCGAAGTTGAAATATACAAAACTGTCATATTCGCTTTTACCGAACTCTTTCATCAGCCAGGTTTTGCCAACCTGACGTGCCCCACGCATAATCAGGGGCTTTCGTTCAGGATCAGATTTCCACTTAATGAGCTTATCAATAGCGTTTCTTTTCAATGTGTTCACCGCCTTTTATTACTTCAAGACTACATTATCACATTTTTATGCAGCTTTCAATGTAAATTAAACACATTTTTACGAATATTATCGATGGCATAACACATATTTTTACGAATATATTATCGAATATTTGCACATTTTGCGGATTTGTGCGCTTGTATTCCGGGAAAGAACGCCTGTGGGCGGGTTTTTCATTTCGCGAAGGAATAATGTAGGTAATCGAAGCCATGGAATGGGTGAGGAATTCCCATGCGGATTTTCCCAAAGAAAGGGACTGCAGGGAGAAGAATAAACTACAACTTAGCTTAATATCAAACAATCAAAAAATAGACAAAGTGATTTAGCTTGTTTAAGCAAACAAACTAAATTTTGCTTTGTCTATTTAGTTTGTTTTTTGTTGAATTGTCAAATAAACTAAATATTGCCGAAACAAACTAAATGGTTTATAATAATGCTATTAAATGGTGGAGGCTGGTTAGATGACAAAAGAAGAATTGTTGATTTTGGCTGAGCAAATTTGTGCGAATAGAGCGGAAGAACAGACAATAGAGTTGAAGGCCGCAGAGGGCGGATATCCACATAGGTTATACGATACTTTATCGAGTTTTTCCAATCAGGATATGGGAGGAATAATAGTCTTTGGCATAGATGAGCAGAAGGGATTTATTCCATGCAATGTGTACGATGTACAGGACTTGCAGAAGAAAGTAACTGAACAATGCAATCAGATGATGCCTCCTGTCAGAGCTGTTTTTACAACTGTTGAATATAAAGGCTGTGTTATCTGTTCTGCTGAGATTCCGGGAATAGATTTAGCTGACAGACCATGCTATTACAAGGGTGCCGGGAGGTTGAAGGGCTCATTTGTCAGAGTTGGTGATGCAGATTTACCTATGACAGATTATGAGCTATACAGTTTTGAAGCCTTCCGGAAGCATGCACATGATGATGAACGCATTGTTGAAAAAGCAACAATGCAAAGCTTCAATATCAATAAAATAGACAAGTATATTGAAAAACATCAAATAGATAAACCGGAATTTGCAAAACTACCGAGAAACATGCAGGAAGAAATGCTTAATATAACTCGTGATGGAAAACCAACGGTTGCAGCATTAATGAATTTCTGCGTTTATCCTCAAGGCTATTTCCCACAGCTGGCAATTACGGCAATACGAGTTCCCGGCTTTGAAATCGGAGAAGTTGATGAAAGCGATGCTCGATTTATAGATAATAAACGAATTGAAGGCACTTTGGCTGATATGATGGAGGGCGCATTAACTTTTAGCATGAGAAATATGAAGGTCGCAACCATAATAGACAAGAATACCGGAAAGCGTATCGACAAGACAGAGTATCCAATAAAGGCTATTAGAGAAGCAGTGCTTAATGCCCTGATTCATCGGGACTATAGTCATTTTACCGAGGGGACACCAGTACAGATGATATTTTATGCAGACCGATTGGAAATACATAGTCCGGGAAGTCTTTATGGAAGGATGACCGTTGAACAGCTGGGGTATTCTAAACCGGATCTGCGTAATCCGGCATTGGCATTAATTGCTGAATCACAGACAGAGGCGGAAAACGGATATTCAGGTATACCTACAATAAGATTGGCGATGAAAGAATATGGATTACCGGAGCCTGTATTTGAAAACAGAAGAAATGAATTTGTGGTCATATTGAAAAATCATATTGAAATAGCATCAGAAGAATCCGGTAACAAATCAGAGCACGGTTCAGCATTAGATCTAATAGAATTCTGTAAAGAACCTAAATCTAGACAGGAAATTGCTGACTATCTTGGATTAAAAACGCTTTATCATGTAACAAAAGCATATATTGATCCTCTTGTTAAGTCAAATCAGCTGTTCTTGACAATACCTGAGCATCCTAAGAGTAGGCATCAGAAATTCTATTCAGCAAGACAATAAAGAGGTGTTTCAGAAAAATCTTTTCATAGAACAACATACGGATGCCACTACGGATGAAATTATAAATCGAGAGCAACTTGATTGCAATTGGCGATGATTGGAATACGGCTTCTGAAACCCTTGAAACTAAAGGAATTTCAGTGCTGCAGTCAGAACATATTCATCAAAAAATGAAAGACCGCCTGCGGGCGGTTTTTTCATTTCACGAAGGAATAATGCAGGGAATCGTAGCTGACTTTTTTGGGAAACTTCTTGATATACACGTATAAAATACGTATCATATAATCACAGTGAGATAAAAATGAAAAGAAAATAATCAGAGCGGCTATTATAGAAACCGGAATGGAAACTTCGAAAGGAGACAATAGAATGAGATATGCGTATAGGATCATATTGATCCCGGAAGAAAAAGGATATACGGTATATATTCCGGATTTTGATATTGGAACTCAAGGGGCAGATATTGCAGATGCTATGTATATGGCAAGAGATGTCATTTCGGTTACAGGTGTAACGCTGGAAGACATAGGGAAAAAGATACCGGTTCCAGGTGAAAAAGAGTATAGCTTAAAGGCAGGAGAAATGGATACGTATGTGGATGTGGATTTTATGGAATATAAAAAGAAGCATGATAATCGAAAAGTTAAAAAAACACTCACCATCCCATCCTGGCTCAATGAAGCGGCAGAAAATGAAAATATCAATTTCTCAAGGACATTGGAAGAGGCTTTACTAAACAAGCTTTCTATATAATTTTAAGAATTATATATTTTAATCGCAAATAATTCACAGGGAGTGTATATGAGAGTTGGATTAAAGTAAATGCACTACCAAAATAGAATCCCTTAGCGATTGCGACTGAAATGAAGCAAGAGCTTAGGGATTTCTTTCATCGACGAACATCCTTGATGAGCCTATTTAGACGTCAGGAGGGCGTCTTTTTATTTGGCTCTATTTCCATGCGGATTTTCCCAAAGAGCCAAAAGCGATTTGCAGGAAAATGTGTCTGTATTGGATGATTAATAATTGTTTGTTGTTCTACTACGTAGTAAGTAGTCTAATATACGATATGCTGTTGGAATCAGAAAGCGAGGTAACAAAACGTTACCATTACGGTTGCAAGCGTAACAAAATATTACCGAACATTTTGTTGTATTAATCAAATGAATTATATTATATAGAGTCTAACCGTTGAATTTAGCGCTTTACATAGATGCTTCATATAAATATGCCTGTGGTATGTAACTTGCTTGTAATATAACAGGAGGATGTTAATTATGCTTTATATTGAAACAAATTCTATCAAGCCATATGTTAACTTGGCATACGAAGAATACTTTTTAAAAAACAAAAATTTAGATTCGGAATCTATATTTATGCTATGGAGAAACGAGCCTACGGTAGTTGTAGGTAAATTTCAAAATACAAGTAACGAGATAAATAGCGGCTTCATAAATGAAAAGGGTATCCACGTAATAAGAAGAATAACAGGTGGCGGAGCAGTATATCATGATTTAGGCACATTATGCTACACATTTATTTTTCGAAATCTCTCTGTTGAAAATTTATCGTTTTCAATTTTTGCATCTCTCGTATTGAAAGCTCTTTCAGCCTTTGGAATTAAAGGTGAGTTGAATGGTAGGAATGACTTAACTATTGAAGGAGCCAAGTTTTCAGGTACAGCAATGTCGCTGCATAAAGACAGCCTTTTGTTTCATGGAACAATATTATATGATACGGATTTATCTGTCTTGGGTAACGCTCTAAATGTTCGTGATGATAAATTCAAAACAAAGGGTATAAAGTCAGTAAAAAGTAGGGTGACGAACATTTTGCCTTATGTAAAAGAAAATTTTGGTATTGAAGCCTTTAAAGAAACGCTTAAAGAGGCTGTATTACAGGAATTGCCATGTGAAGAGTATATTCCAACAGCAGAGGATATAGAGGGGATAAAAGAGCTTTCAGAAGAAAAATATAAAATGTGGGACTGGAATTATGGAAAGGATCCCAAGGCGGAGTTTCATAACAGGAAAAGATTTCCAGGCGGAGAAGTTGAAGTATATTTAGATTTGGAAAACGCAAAAATCAAATCATGCAAGATATACGGTGATTTTTTAGGTGTTACAGATATAGGAATTATAGAAAAAAAACTGAAGGGTATCCGGTATGAGAGAGATGAAATAATGCTTGTTTTAAAAAGAATAAATATGAAAGAGCATTTTGGATTAATTAGCGAAGAGGAATTCTTGGAGTGTATGTTCAATTAAGAAACATCAATCTGGATAAGTAATTAGGCGTGTCAATCATGAAGATATTGTAGTAAGGAAAGGAGGATTATATGAAAGGATATGCAGTATTAGGAAGAGGAAAGCATGGGTGGATACATGTTAAGGAGCCTGTGCCAGGGCTTTTGGATGCTATTGTGAGGCCGATTGCAGTATCACCGTGCTCTTCAGATATACATTATATGAAAACCTTTGATGAATCAAAGCCTTCAGTTATTTTGGGACATGAGGCAATCGGCGAAGTTGTTGAAGTTGGAAAACTTGTTGAAAATTTTAAGGTCGGAGATAAAGTTGCCGTTTCCCCAAGCACGCCTAATTGGTGTCATATTGGTGTGCAGACAAGAGGTAATAGCGCTCATGGAGAAAGACTCATGGGAGGGTTTAAATTTGTAGGCGAAAAGCATGGTGTATTTGCTGAGTTCTTTTCGGTGAATAATGCAGATGGAAATATGGTCAAGATATTGGATGGAGTTTCGGATGAAGAAGCTCTTATGAGCGTAGATATGATGAATACAGGATTTTACGGAGCGGAAATTGCAGACATACAATATGGAGATAGTGTGGTTGTTATTGGAATAGGGCCTGTTGGAATAATGGCTGTAGCAGGAGCAAAATTGCGTGGTGCTGGTAATATTTACGGAGTTGGAACACGGCAATGCTGCGTTAGGCTTGCAAAGGAATATGGAGCTAATAGTATAATAAACTACAAAGAAGGTGACGTTGCAGAGCAGGTTATTGAGATAGAAGGAGGAAAAGTAGACCGCGTTATTATCGCTGGTGGTGGCGCAGCCAGTTTAAATCAAGCATTACGAATGGTCGCGCCTAATGGGGTCATTGCGAATATTGAATATATGGATAAAATGGACGTTTTTAAATTCCCTGCATCATTTTGGGGCTTGGGTATGTCTGATGTAAAAATAGTAGGGGGCTTTTGTCCTGGCGGTGGATATAGGCTGAATAAACTAATGAAATTGATTAGGGCTAAAAAGATAGACCCTTCAAGGATAATGAATTATAGGTATGAAGGCTTTGATAAAATCCCTGATGCAGTGGAAATAATGGATATTAAGCCGGATAATTTAGTAAAACCAGGGGTTTTCATAGAATGGTAAACCTATGCGTATGCTATGTTAAAAAGCTATTTGTATAATTAAATACAAATAGGTGAAAATAAGCGAAATCTTCTTAACAAATTATAGTATATATAATAATTTGTATATGTATTTTTTTCACTTTTTTTATTCGGTTATAAAAAGATTTCTACATAACCGTTAATAGCTTATAAGGGAGGATATATATGGATGCAACAAAAGCGCGTGTGCTTAACATTTTATGGGAAAAATTTGCTGTAACAGGAGAAATAGATCCTCGTGTACGAGAAGTCATCGCGGAATCATGGTTGCGATGTCGAGAACAAGGCATTGATATGTATGATAATAATCATTATAAAATAGCATCAGAGGATGAACTTATTAATTTAATGGAAGCAAATGAAGATCTCATTAACATAGCGGAGCCGGTAATGGGGTATTTGTGGAGTGTATTAGAAGGGACATCCACTGTAATATCTCTTTCAGATGGTAATTATAATATTTTAAAAATGGTAGGAGATAGCGAGACTCTTGAGAGGTTTAAAAAAAGCAATTTTTGTGTAGGCGCATGTTGGTCAGAGGAATTGGTTGGAACAAATGCTCTCGCTTTATGTATTGATCTTGATAAACCAATGCAGACAGATGGAATGGAGCAGTATTGTAAGAAGCATCATCGGGCTACAGGCTCAGGTGCGCCAATACATGATGAAACGGGAGAGGTTATAGGAAGTATTAATATAACTAGTGACATGAGAATATACAGTAATTATTCTCTTGGAATGGTAACGGCAGCAGCTAAGCTTATTGAGGAGCAGATTGTTTTATTTAATGCCAATAAATTGATCACCCATGGAATAAATGCCATGGTTGACGGAATGATAATAACGAATGGCTCTTTTAAGATAAAGGAGATAAATGATAAAGGAAAAGCAATATTACATGATGAAGAAGGTGCTCTTATAGGGAAAGACTTAAGAGATATTATAATTGAAGACCTTAATGTAGAAAGGTATAAGAATTATCCTGCTGAAATTAACTTTTCTATTGATGGCAAAACGATTTTCTGTACGGGCCGGATTGCTGAAATGAGTTTTAACAAGAAATCTATGGGTCTTGTTGTTATATTCAGAACTATAAAAAGCATGAATAAGGCCATGAATCAATATGCAGGAAACAGGGCCAACTTCACTTTTGACGATATAAAGACATGCTCGAGTAGAATGATAAAATTTATAAAGCAAGCAGAACAAATTGCTAAAGAAGACTGTAGTGTTCTTATATTAGGCGAAAGTGGTACCGGAAAAGAGCTTTTGGCTCAAGCAATACACAGTGCAAGTCGTAGGGCTGATGGTCCGTTTGTCGCTGTAAATTGCGCTGCATTGCCTAAAGAGCTGGTGGAAAGCGAGCTTTTTGGATATGAAGGGGGAGCCTTTACAGGAGCTAAGAAGGAGGGGTTGGTTGGCAAATTCGAATTGGCAGATGGAGGCACAATCCTTTTGGATGAAATAGGAGAAATGCCTTTAGAGGCGCAAGGCAAGCTGCTCAGGGTTTTAGAGAGTCATAAGATTTCCAGAATAGGTGGCAAGGAAGAACGTCAAATAGATGTCCGTGTTATTGCTGTTACAAATAAAAACCTAAAAGAAGAGGTGGAAAAAAATACTTTTAGATTGGACTTATATTATAGAATAAATGTGGTCACCTTTGAAGTGCCTAGATTAAATGATCGCGAGGGTGATATACGATTGCTTGCGAATTTCTTTCTTGACAGACGAAATAATCATACAGGAAAAAATAAAACATTAGATGAAGGCTTTGTTAAATGCTTAGAGTGTTTTAATTGGCAGGGGAATGTACGACAACTTCAAAATGTGATAGATAAAGCCTATTATATTTGTGATGGAGACGTAATAACTACAGAATACCTTTCAGATGAAATAAGGGGCTCTGTTGAAAATGTTAAAGAAAAAAACAAATACGGAACGATAAATTATATGGAAAAGGACCTCATCATAGAGACTATTTTAAAAAATAATGGGAATATAACAAGGAGTGCAAGCGAGTTGGGGATTAGTAAGCCAACGATATATAGGAAAATGAAAAAGTATAATATAGCTTCTGAAGACTTTAAAAAGCGTTAAATTTTTTTACTAAAAAGCGTTAAGCGTAAACAAATGTAACGTTACACAAAAAAGTAGAAAATCCTGAATCTATTGAAATTTCAATAGATTCAGGATTTTCTGTGTTTTGGCATAATTTGTGCTCTTATAGAAATCGTACAACAAAGTACAAACAAAAGAAGGAGGTAAAAAAATGAGTTTGACAAAAACTGAAAGTTTGAAATTGTACGAAGGCATGGCAAGAGTAAGAAACTTTGAACAGCAAGCTTATGACAATTTTGGAAGCGGCTTAGTTTATGGCTTTGTACATGTTGGTGTCGGAGAGGAAGCAATAGCCTCAGGTGTATGTGCCAACCTTGAAGAAAAGGACTTTGTGAGTACTTATCACAGAGGCCATGGACATATGCTTTTGAAAGGGCTGGATTCGAAAAAGATGTTTGCAGAAATATGTGGAAAAGTTACTGGCTATAACAGAGGTAAGGGTGGCTCGCAACATATTTCGGACATCACTAAAGGCGTAATAGGCTCAAACGGTATCGTAGGAGCTGGACAGCTCTTGGCATTAGGTCCAGCAATAAAAGCAATGATAAAAGGCACTGATGATGTTTCGGTTGTTTTCTTCGGAGATGGAGCAAGCAATGAAGGTGCATTCCACGAAAGCTTGAACTTTGCAAGTGCGAAAAAGTTACCGGTTGTATATGTACTTTTAAATAATCTATATGCCATTTCAACAAAGCAGCAGGAAGTTACAAATGTTGTAGATTTGGCTGATAGAGCACAAGGCTATGGGATACCGGGCGTTGTGGTAGATGGAAATGATGTATTTGCAGTATATGAAGCAGCAAAAGCAGCTGTGGAAAGAGCAAGAAGAGGAGAAGGTCCGACATTAATTGAATGTAAAACATATCGTTGGTACGGTCATTTTGTTGGAGACCCTTGTCTGTATAGAACAGACGAAGAAGTTGAAGAGTGGAAAAAGAAGGATCCTATTGCTCAGGCAAGAAAGAAAATCTTAGAAGAAGGTATTGCTACTGAAAATGAATTGGATGAGATAGACAAGGCTGCAGCTGAAGAAATGATAGCAGCAGTTAAATTTGCTGAAGAAAGTCCATTCCCGGAAAATAGCGTTGCATTAGAGGATGTATACACAGATATCGTTGAGGAGGGAAGATAATTATGGCAAAAGCAACAATGATTGAAGCCATCAGAGCGGCAATAGACCATGAGATGGATAGAGATGAAAATGTTTACTGTATAGGTGAAGATATTGCTGTAATGGGTGGTTCTTTTGGTGTTACCAAAGGTTTATTAGATAAGTACGGTAAGAACAGAGTTATTGACACTCCTATTTCTGAGCAGATGATAATTGGTTCATCAGTAAGTGCAGCAATCACTGGAATGAGACCTGTAGCAGAATTGATGTTTGCAGACTTTATATTAATCTCATTTGACCAGATAGCTAATCAGGCTGCTAAGGCAAGATATTTTAATGGAGGTAAAATAAGTGTCCCTATGGTAGTAAGGCTGCCGGGTGGATGCCCTAAGGGTGCAGCAGGACATCACTCTCAGAATTTAGAGGCATTAGTTGCTCATATTCCGGGACTAAAGGTTGTGTATCCTTCAACCCCACAGGAAGCTTATGGACTCATGCTCTCTTCAATAAGGGATGATAATCCTGTAATGTTTTTTGAGCATAAAAGACTGTACCGTGAGAAGGGTGAATTTGAGGATAATGGTATTGCAATTCCGATTGGTGTGGCAGATGTGAAAAAGGAAGGAAAGGATGTAACTGTAGTAGCAACCGGAAGAATGGTCCATGTAGCATTGTCTGCATCAAAGCAGTTGGCAGAAGAAGGAATTGATATTGAAGTAGTGGATCCTAGATCACTTTTCCCTCTTGATAAGGAAACAATTTTTAAATCTGTAGCTAAGACAGGTAAGGTTGTAATTATAACAGAAGAAAACAAAAGAGGAGCATGGTCAGGTGAATTAGCATCAATTCTTGCAGAAGAGAAATTTGATTTACTCAAGAAACCTATAATGAGAATTGGCTCACTAAACACCCCAGTTCCATTTACAGCAAATTTGGAAGATTATATCCTGCCACATGAAGGGGATGTAGTAAAAGCAGTTAAAGCAATATATTAATGACAAGTGAAATGTAAGGGAGAAGAAAATGGCAACAAAATTTATTATGCCTAAGTTAGGGCTAACTATGGAAGATGGAACTGTTTCAACGTGGTTGAAAAAGGAAGGAGACGTAGTTAAAAAAGGCGATCCTATGTGCGAAATAACTACGGAAAAGCTGACAAATGAAATAGAAGCAACTACTGATGGCGTTCTTCTGAAGATTGTCGTTCCAGAGGGCGAAACTGTAGATTGTCAGGCAACAATAGCTATTATTGGTGAAGAAGGGGAAGATATTTCAGAGCTTTTAGCTGAGTAATTATAGCATTTTCAAAGGAGACCAGCTATGAAAAGTCAAGGTAAATATCAGAAGAAAATAGAATAAAATTCGGTAGGGTTGTAAAGCTGAAAATACGCAGCCTAAAAAGACCTCCTGATGGAAGCCTCAGAAATATATGTAACGGAATTTAATCCAGGTTAAATTTCACATCGTCCGTAAGCATCTTGTAAATGACACGGACGAGCTTGCCGGCACAGTGACCAAGAGCATTGTAATGACTGCGCCCTTCGGCTCTTTTGGAATCATAGTATTCTTTAAAAGTCGCATTGTACTTAACGACATTGTGAGCAGCATTCATAAGGGCGTATCTGAGTGCGCCTGAACCACGCTTTGACATCCGGGTTTTCCTTGCAGAAAAGTTTCCGGATTGGTAAACAGATGGATCAAGGCCTGCAAAGGCAAGCAGTTTGCGAGGCTTTGAGAACCGACTGATGTCACCGATCTCACCCAGTATCATCCCACCGCCTGCCGGACCGATACCGGGTATGGTCATGATAACAGAATCCAGAGATTCAACAATGTCTCTGATCTCGGTTTCAACA
Organism: uncultured Bacillota bacterium; assembly: GCA_958448635.1. Taxonomy (GTDB): domain Bacteria; phylum Bacillota; class Clostridia; order Peptostreptococcales; family Anaerovoracaceae; genus Lentihominibacter. The sequence goes on from CAUDEQ010000012.1 coordinate 19,067, forward strand.
GTATTGATTTGTCTATCCAGAAGCTCGATCAGTGCGATAGATTGAGTGATCTGAACGGATAGAGACTTGTCGGAATTTCCGACAGACTTCTGTGCCGGAACTCTTAATTCTAAGGCCGATTCTTTCTTAAAACGTCCGTGGGAGTTAGACGTAAGAAGGTACTTGAGATGAGTCAGATGCATGGAAGCGATCTGAGAAGCGGATGGAGCCTCTTTGAGGATAGCGTACACAGCCTTTTGATGGAGACCGGACTTAAAGAAATACTGGAGCTCGGGAAAAGTCTGATCCACATAGGAAGTAAGCTGGATCTTAGTGCGGGTGCGCTGTTTGACCAGCTTCAGTCGAAACCTGCCCGGATTTTTAAGCTGCATTAGAGCAATGTCATACAGTGTGACAAAGCGGGGGTTTTCCATCAAAGCAACAGCTTTAGCAATCACCAGAGTATCGACCTTGTCCGTTTTGGTCTTGCGGAGCCTGTTTTTCCGCAGAGAAGATGTCTGAATAGGATTGATCATACAGACATGAAAACCTTTTGAGACAAGGAAGAAAACAAGGTTGTTGCCGTAATGAGCAGTTGATTCAAGACCAATGATGATGCTGTCTTTTTCAAAGGGGTTAAGCTTTGAAAGCAGCGAATAGAAGCCATCATTGTCATTTAAGAATTTAAACGGCTCGATGAGCAGAGTGCCATCGGAATCGATAGCAGAGGCAAAGTGATTGAGTTTGGCGATATCAATGCCGACATAGATCATTGAAAACGCCTCCTTTCGTAGAGATTTGATACTGTCAGGTCCACCTTACGATTATCCTCGTAAACTTGATCGAGATAAGTACTCGGAAGCAATGCTCCGGCGACATCCAGCTAATAAACAATTCAGATAATGAGATGGCAATACACTCCTATCAAGTAGTCAAAGCTACAAAACAAAATAAAAAGTCCACAGTATCTGAATGTATTATGACACAAACAGTAAAAATGGAAAGGAGAGTATGATTTAGCTTCTAATTAATCATACAAGACAATATGGAAATTAAAAGAGAAAAATTAAGCGGCATAAGAAAGCTTATAGGAACAAAATTGCATATGAGTCGCACATCCATTCCTCACGCAACGATAATGACTACTGTTGATATGACTGAGCTGGATAAGCTGAAAAAGGAATATAAGAGCAAGGGCGAAAGTCTTTCTACGACGGCATTCCTTGTAAAAGCCATAGGATTGAAGCTTCAGAAATATCCTCAGTTAAATACGAGATTAGAGGATGGGGAGATTATTTACTATGATACAGCAGATGCTGGAATCGCCGTAGATACTCCTAAAGGTCTTATGGTTGTAACAGTAAAAGATGTTGCAAACAAAAGTGTCAAGCAGATAACAGAGGAGTTGAGAGATGTTGTAGACAGGCTTAAACGAGGAAAGGCATCTCCTGATGAAATGACAGGAAGCACCTTTTCAGTAAGCAATGAAGCGATGTCTACGAACGACTATTTCGATTCAATCATAAATAATAATGAATGTATCATTATTGGATTGGCGAGAGCAAAAAAAACAATAGTAGTGAACGATGATGACACGACTTCGATTAGATTGATAGCAAACATCATGGGTAATTATAATCATATGCTTGCAGATGGTATGCCTGTAGCTGCCTTTTTAGGAGAAGTATCAGAATTATTGGCAGATCCGCAACAATTGATATAGGAAGGGGCTTTAATGAAAATTATAGTTATTGGAGGTGGGCCGGGAGGGTATGTAGCTGCATTGAGAGCTGCAATCCTGGGAGCTGAAACCATACTTGTCGAAAAAGATAAGGTTGGGGGAACTTGCTTGAATAGGGGGTGCATACCAACCAAAGCATTGCTTCAAAGCACTGGGTGCCTAGAGGAGGTGATTAACTCCGGTAGATTCGGCATATATTCTGGAGACGTTGAATTTGATTATAGCACTGTTATAAAGAGAATGAACAAACTGGTGGTTCAGCTGGTAGGAGGAGTGGAATTCCTTCTTAAAAAACGAGGTGTAAAAATTATCAGGGGAGAAGGGAGGTTGGCTGACAGAACAACTGTTGTTGTGACGAAGAAAGATTGTAGTACTGAGACGATAAAAGGCGATGCGGTTATTCTAGCTATGGGCTCGAAGCCGGTTGTGCATGAATCTTTTAAGTATGACGGGATAAATGTTATTACAAGCAATGAAGCTTTAGCCATGGAAACACTTCCAAAGAGTATGATAGTTCTTGGGGGCGGAGTTATCGGATGTGAATTCGGGCAAGCTTTTAAGAAAATGGGAAGTGAGGTGACAATTCTTGAATTAGATAACAGGATTCTACCCATGGAGGATCAAGAGGCTTCTATTCTACTTGAAAAAACATTAAAGAAGAATGGCATAAAAATAGTAACAGCAGTTAAGGTTGAGAATGTCAAAGTGGTAGATGGTGAGGTTTCTGTTGGTCTGTCAAATGGAGAAATTTTAAATGCTGAAAAAATGTTAATTTCAATCGGTAGAAAACCGGCTACAGAGGGAACTGGGTTTGAAGAGGTAGGCATTGAAATGGAGAATGGGAAGATTCTTGTTGATAAAAAAATGCAGACAAGTATAAAAGGGTGTTATGCAATAGGCGATATAGTAAATACTCCGGCATTAGCACATGTGGCTTCAAGGGAAGCAGCGGTAGCAATTGATAATGCTATGGGCAGAAAAAGCGATATTACATATCATGCGGTGCCAAGATGTGTATACACAGATCCTGAGATAGCATGTGTTGGAATGACAGAGGAACAGGCAAAAGCAAAAGGTATAAACTACAAAGTCGGAAAATTTAATTTGGCAGGCTTGGGAAAAGCGGTATTAATTGATAAAACCAATGGGTTTGTCAAAATTATAACTGATGAAAATGAAAAACTTATTGGTGCCGTTATGGTTGGGCCACATGCTACTGACATGATTAGCGAACTTACTGTTGCAATACATTTGGGATTAAAAGCAGAGCAGCTGGGAGAGGTGATTCATCCACATCCCACTCTTGCAGAGGCGATTCTGGAAGCAGTGCATGATGTGAAAGACGAATCTGTACATTCCTTTTAAGACGTTATTGTAATGAAGGTATTACTTATTTAATTCCAGGAGGTAATTATGAACAATAGTATCCAAAAGAATGATAGAGGCAGGGCGGTTTTAGTTGCTACGCTAGGATTGATTGTAATGATTTTCTGTTGTGGTATCAATACTACAAGTACAGCAATTCTCCTTCCCACATGGTCGGAAGAAATGGGTTTTAGTACTGCACAATATGGCTTACTGGCGGGCGGTATCGCGATGGGTGTTGTGTGGACCGTATGGTTAACTGGTCTTTTGCTTGATAAATTTAATCCTAAAACAATGATGGCGATATTTATCGTTATAAGTGGTATATCTACATTTTGCAGAGGGTATGTTTCGGATTTCACAACGGCATACGTAGCACTATTCTTTACAGGTATTGCTAATGCTATGATAATACCTGGATGTCTTAAAATGATAAACGTATGGTTTGATGCAAAAATGACATACAAGTTGAATGGAATCAATATATCTGGCGGAGCGATAGGATATTTTATAGGATTCAACGGAACTATACCTTGGTCAGTGGCATTAGGCGGATGGGATAAGCTGTTCCAGTTATATGGTGTGATTATTGTTCTTCTTGCAATAATTTACTTTATTGCAATACCGAGCAAAACAGAAGCTGAAGGTGTTATGAACAAGGCGATGGGAATAAATACGGAGGAATATACATTCGGAAGAAAGCTTAAAGAGGCACTTACCTCAAAACAAATTATCCTTTGTTCACTGGCAGAGTTCTTCTTTGCCGGAGCTATTCTGACTTTTTCTTCAGTTGGACCACTCGCTTTTATAAGTATATGGGAGGGACTCAGTACAGAAAATGCAGGACTCATGATATCAATGTCCAACATAGGATCTTCTATTGGATATTGGGTGATGCCATTTATTGCAGATAAGTTGCTGAAAGGTGCAAGAAAGAAAGTTATGATACCAGCTATGATTTTTGCGTCGATTATGTATCCGGCATCTGCTTTTACAGGAAATATTTTAGTATCTTGCATAATGATTAATATTGCGGGACTCAGTCTTGGCTTTGGATTGATTGCCGCCAGAACGCTTATGATGGAACATAGAGATTGTGCAGGTGTTAAGGCCGGAATAGCATCGGGTCTGCTTACTGAGTTGAACAAGATTGGATGCGTAGTATTCCCTCTGATATTCACAACTTTAATGGCAAGCTCGGGAGCATTAGTTGGCTGGGTAGCAATGTTTGCTATCGGCGGTATAGGTGCCGTGATTTGTCTGGCTCTTGCAGAGGATACCAGCAAAAAAGCAGCTGATAGAAAGGCAGAATCAGAAGCATAGGACTTTTATTTTTTGTTTCAATTTCAAAGTGAGAGGATTCCGTGAGAGGTACTTACGGAATCCCTCAAAGTAATTTATTAAAAGGAGACCGAAAATGGTGAAGATTGATTTGAAAAAGAAAGTAGCAATTGTAGTTGGAGCTGGAAGAGGTCTTGGTGAAGCCATCGCATTAAAATTGGCGGAAGCTGGAGCAGACGTTGTGGTTGCTGATTTGCTGAAGGAAAACGCAGAAGAAGTTGCAAAAAAAATCGCTGAAAAAGGCGGCGTAGCGAAAGGTTTCAAAATCGATGTAACTAATCAGAAGGAAATAGATGATTTAGTAGATGGAATTGTAAATGAATATGGCAAAATTGATATTATGGTAAATAATGCCGGATACAACATCATCAAATTATTCGAGGATTCGGATATATCTGAATTCGACAAGATGATCGATATAAATCTCAGGGGTGTTTATTATGGCTGTAAAGCGGCAGTAAGACATATGGTAAAACAAAAATACGGCAAAATTGTGAATACATCTTCACAGGCTGGCAAGGCGCCTTTTGATTACCATTCGATGTACTCGGCGACTAAGTTCGGTGTAATCGGTATGACACAGGTTATGGCAAAAGAGCTTGGCAAATACAATATCAATGTAAATTGCATATGTCCGGGAATTGTTCGTACAGAAATGTGGGAGCAGAACTTACGTGAATATGATGGGTATGATAATTCTATAGATCCTGAAACACGTTGGAAGAAGGTTGTAGATAACATTCCTATGAAGAGACCTCAGGAGCCGGAAGATATGGCTAATGCTGTGCTGTTCCTGTGCTCAGACATGGCAAAGAATATCTCTGGACAGGCACTGAATATAAATGGTGCACAGGTATGCGTATAATTTATTTGCTCGGAAAGGAGTAGAGCTATGAAATCTTCAATTATTGCAGATAAAGAAAAAATAGACATTATTGAGAAAGATAAACCGGTAAGTGATGGGCATAAAGTAGTTATTAAGGTGGCTTATGCCGGTGTATGTGGCTCGGATTTACATTATTGGCATTACGGTGATACCTGGTCAAAAGGCTGGATTATGGGACATGAATTCACAGGATACGTTGAAGATCCGGGCGATAGAACAGATCTGAAAAAAGGAGATAGGGTTCTCTGTATGCCAAGCAAAGCATGCCTCGAATGTGAGTTTTGCAAGGAAGGTAGGACGAATTGTTGTGAAGCACCGCTTACTAATGCAATTGGTATTGGCACTCCGGGAGGATTCGCTGAGTATGTAATGGTAAGATCGCATTTACCACAGAAGCTGGAAGACAATGTGCCTCTGATTGATGCGACTTTAGTTGAACCTTGTGCTGTTGGGCTTGCGGGAGCAAGTAAGGCAGAAGTTAAGGAAAAAGATTCCATACTTATAGTCGGAGGAGGAATCATAGGCCTGATGAATGCTATGTGGGCGAAAAAAATGGGCGCGAAAAATGTTGTCTTAGTGGAATCTGGGGATAACAGAATTGCCTTTGCAAAACAATGCGATTTCATCGATACCGTAATTGACGCAAAGAATGAAGACTGTTTAGAACAGCTGCTTAAGGTTAATGGCGGAGAGATGTATGATATCGTGTTTGAATGTGTTGGGATAAAGGCAACGCTCAACGGATACATAGATGTTATAAAATCAGGAGGGAAATTAATGCTGTTGGGTGTTCCAAACGAAGAAATTCCATTCAGATTCAACCCGATTGTTGTTAGAAATATTTCTGTGATACCTTCACATGCATGGACATTTGAAGAATTTAAAGAAACCTTGAAAGAGCTTACAGAAGGGAAATTAAATCTTAAGCAGTTTGTATCAGATATAAAGGATTTCGAGGAGATTCAGTCTGTGTTTGAAAACTTGGCTTCAGGTGATACGAAAGACATTAAAGTTTTACTGAAGGTATTTGGGGAATAAAAATACTTTGCCTTCTTAATACAGTTGCTCAGGCATATCAACAGGTGATGTGCCTGAGCAGCATAAAAGTAATAGGACGATGATGACGCAGAAGAGGTAATATATAAAATGAATTTGACAGCAATACTGGTAATTTCATACATGGCAGTGACTATAGGAATTAGCTTGTATTTTAGAAAAAGAAATAATGATACAAAGAGCTTTATGACAGCCAAAGGAGAATTAGGAATAATCTTAGTGATTCCCCTTTTGTTTTCAGAGCTTATAGCTGGAGCGGGCACTATAGGGAATGCGCAAAAGGCATTTAACATGGGGCTTTCTTCTGTTTGGGCTGATTGGGGGTTGGCTTTAGGAGTATTCTTATTTGTCATACTTACTTTAAAATTCTACAAGGCTATGAACGAAACAAAGGGTGTAATCTCAGTGCCGGAAGCTTATAAATATATGTTTGATGAGAAATGTAGAATCGTCATGCTCTTTGTTATTTTTATAACGTATCTTATTCTTTTTTCAAATCAGCCCGTTGCAGTAGGTGCGATTATAGGGCCTCTATTTGGGGTTAATGAAACTCTTGTTGCATGGATAGCTGCTGCGATTTTTATGCTCGTAACTTTATCTGGCGGCATGAGGGGAATCGCATTTATGAACTTTATGCATGCAGCCATTATGCTGGTCGGCATGGGAATTGTTGCATATAAGGCTGTCACATATGCCGGAGGATTGGATAATCTCCATGCAGAATTACCTGAAAGCTATTTTAGTTTAACACAGCCAGATTTATTTACTACGGTAGCAAATGGACTTGGGACAGCGATTTCAATGCTGGCAGCGGCAACTGCAGTAACGGTTAGCTTTACTTCAAAAGATCTTAGAACAGCGAGAATAGGTATGCCTATTGCAGCTTTGATCGTGGCCCCATTTGCGATTTGTCCGTCGCTGATCGGTATGTGTGCCAAGGTAGTTATGCCGGAGATAGATTCCAGTGGAGCACTTTTTAGTATGGCCCATGAATTGGGAGCTGTATATAGTGGAGTCGCAAGTATGGCTATTTTAGCAGCAGTATGGTCTACTGCACCTGTATTGATGATGATTGCAGCAACAACACTTACTAGAGATTTATATAAAGTTATAAAACCTAAATCTACAGATCGGCAGCAGCTTTTGTTTTCAAGAGTAAGCATTGTTGGTATAGGTGTCGTAGGAACATTTTTGGGTCTTACGGCAGACTCTATACTTGATCAGATGTATGGCGCTTTTCAAATAAGGTCTATTGTTGCAATAACCTTATTGGTAGCTATTTTCTGGAAACGTGTTACTACAACGGCTGCTTTCTGGTCAATGCTTGTTGGAGGAACAACTGCAGCAATCTGGTTCTTTGCAGGGAATCCATTAAATATTTCATGCTTTTGGCCGGGTGCAGTGCTCTGCCTAGCAATACTCATTATAATAACGTTTATTACCAACAGAAATAATGAAATATCGCCTGGTTACATATTATATAAAAAGGCTTTAACTGAGTTAAAAGTAAATGATAAAAAGAAGCATCAGGTTGAGAATCAATAGGAGCTTTGATTACTATGAAAATTATCTATCAATCAAATGCAGGTGTTATTTTAGAAACAGATGAGATCAAGATGGCTATTGATTTATTCTGTGATGCCGGTGATTTACCATACACATCGGTATCAACTCATATCGTGAAAGCGGTAATTAATCGTGAAAAGCCGTATGAAAAAATAGATTATATGTTACATACCCACAAGCATATGGATCATTTTAATGCGGAAATGGTGGATAAATATTTAGAGGAAAAAGGGAAAGCCATATTAATAGCACCATATGGTACTTTAAATCAATTGACATGTAGTTTTTTCGAAAGAGAGGAAAACATTGTCGTTGGGATAAGTGTAGGCGAAAAAGAGAAAATTAAAATAGAGAATAATGGCGTTTCTATTACCGCATACGACTTTAAGCATGAAGGGAATGAAAGTGCTGACGAAGAAAACATCGGGTATTTAATTGAATTAGATGGAAAAAGAATTTTGCATGTGGGAGATGCGTGTATTTCAGACGAAAATTTTAAGCATACAGGATTAATAGACAGTAAGATTGATTTGTTGATTGCGCCATTCCCATATATTACTAGAAAAGATGGCCTTGCCATCATTACAAAATATATAAGGCCTAAAAAAATAGCAGTAGTTCATTTACCTGCTGAGGAGAAAGATTTTTGCGGTTGGAATAGAAATGCATATAAAAGCGCGCAAAACATTCAAAATCAATTTGAAGATGTAGTGCTTTTTACGAAAATAGGGCAGGAGCTTAGTATTTGATTATAATGGGTTTTTAAAAAAGTAAGTATTTAAGGAGGTACGTTAATGGCAATAAAGAAAATGAATCTGAATATAAATGGTGCTATTCGTATGGTAATTTGTGATCCTGAAAAGGATACTCTGGCATCATTAGTTAGGAGACTTGGGCTGACAGGGACTAAAGTTGGATGCAATGCAGGACAATGTGGAGCGTGCTCCGTTTTAGTAGATGGAAAGGTCGTAAGATCTTGTGTAAGAAAGATGAAAACTATAACAGAGGACATGGAAATCATCACTATAGAAGGAATAGGTTCTCCAACCAATCCTCATCCACTGCAATTGGCATGGACAAAATATGGTGGTGTGCAATGTGGTTTTTGCAGCCCTGGATTTATAGTTTCATCTTATGGCCTGTTGAAAAAAAATATTAACCCTACAAGAGAAGAAGTCAGAGATTGGTTTCAGAAAAATAGAAATGCATGTAGGTGCACAGGCTACAAGCCTTTGGTAGATTGTGTTATGGAAGCGGCAAAGGTTATGAGAGGCGAGGAGCCTATAGAACACCTGAGCTATAAAATGTCTGAAGATGGTAGCGTATACGGAACTTCGATAATAAGGCCTGCCGCAATTGCAAAAGCGACTGGAACCTGCGATTACGGTGATGATATCGGAATGAAGATGAAGGATGTATTGCATTTGGCGGTAGTATTACCAGGCGTATCTAACGGTAAGATTTTGTCAATAGATACATCAGAAGCTGAAAAAATGCCGGGAGTAGAGAAAATAATAACAGCAGAAGATGTCAAAGGAATAAATAGGATCACTTGGCCTTTAGGAAATCCAAGGGCCAAAACAGATGGCTTTGACCATGAAATAATATCATCGAAACAGGTACATAGATATGGAGATGTTGTGGCTATAGTTGCGGCCCGTACAAGAGATGAAGCTCGTGAGGCTGCCGCCAAAGTAAAGGTTGAAATTGAACAGCTGCCAGAATATCTGAATATTTTAGATTCATGTGCAGATGACGCCATACAGCTTCATCCTGAGCACCCTAATATTTATTTAGAGCAGCCAGTATTTAAAGGAGAGGATACAAGAGATGTTGTAGAATCTTCGGATTATTGTGTTGAAGGAAGCTTTTATTCACAGAGACAGCCGCATTTGGTTTTGGAGCCAGACACTAATCAGGCATATGTAGATGATGAGGGATATTTAGTTATACATTGTAAGAGCTTAGGCCTTGGAACACCAATAGGAACCCTTGCAGCTGGAATAGGCTTCCCTAAGGAAAAAATACGTATTATAGAGAATCCAACTGGTGCAAGCTTTGGTTATTCGATTTCGCCATTAACGCAGGGGCTTGTTGCTGTAGCTACGTTAGCCACAGGGAAGCCTGTAACAATTACTCTCAGTTATGAAGAGCATCAGCATATAACAGGAAAGAGAGCCCCTTCTTATACAAATGCAAAGCTGGCATGTAATAAGGATGGCAAGCTTACTGCAATAGAATATGAAATTGCATATGATAAGGGAGCATATTCTGAAGTTGCGGGAATACTTATTCAAAAGGGCGTGCGATTTATGGGAGCTCCGTACGTAATACCGAACGCTATGGGATTATCGAAGGCAGTTATGTCAAACCATGCGTATTCTACTGCATATAAAGGCTTTGGCTCCCCACAGATATATACAGCATCTGAGCAGCTTATGGACATGCTTGCTGAAAAGGCCGGCATAGACCCGTTGGAATTCCGATATATGAATGTATATAGGGAAGGAGACGTAAGTATAAATGGAAACAAATTCTCTGTTTATCCTATGACTGATATTTTAGATAAGCTCAGACCTTATTATAAAGAAGCGTGCGAAAGAGCTAAAGCTAATAGCACAGATGAGGTTCGCCGTGGTGTAGGGGTCGCTTGCGGTATGTATAATGTTACTTCAGGTCCAAACGATCATGCCGAGGTCGCTCTTGAAATAAATTCTGACGAAACATTTACTTCATATAATACCTGGGAAGATCAGGGACAGGGTGCAGATGCAGGTACTATGATACATACGTATGAAGCATTAAGACCTCTTGGAGTAAAGCTTGAACAGATTAAGCTTTGTATGAATGATACAGGCCTGTCACCTATAACGGGGCCAGCAGCAGGAAGCAGATGTCATTATATGGCAGGAAATGCAATAAAAGATGCTGCAGAAAAGTTGATGAATGCAATGAGAAAGGATGACGGCACATATAGAACATATGATGAAATGATCGCTGAAAATATTCCTACAAAATATATAGGTGTATTTGATACAACTAGCTTCACGAAAAATCTTGATCCTAATACAGGCCAAGGGGATCCAACAGCAGAATACACATATGGAGCATTCCTCAGTGAAGTAGAAGTAGACATGAAGACAGGAAAGACCAATGTATTGTCGATTCGATGTGTTGCTGATGTAGGAACTATAGGACATCCGATTAACGTTGAAGGACAAGCCTTTGGAGGAATGCAGCATGGAATAGGAATGGCGCTTTCAGAGGATTACCAGGATGTACAAAAACATCGTAACATGATCGGTGCAGGATTCCCATTCATAAAGATGATCCCAGATGACATGCATGTAGAATTTGTAGAAACGCCAAGACCTACGGGACCATATGGCTCCAGTGGTTGTGCTGAATTATTCCAGACATCACCACATGTTGCAGTAATAAATGCAATAAACAATGCCTGTGGAGTTAGAATACATGAGTTGCCTGCGACTCCTGAGAAAGTGCTGCAGGGCATAGCTGCAAAGAAAGAAGGAAAGGATCTAGCTCCAAAACGATATTATCTGGGAGCAGATTACTATGAGAAGATGGAGCAAATTAAAGCAGAGCCGGTTTCAGAATAATTAAATAATAAAAATAATATAAAAGTTGTATGCGAAGTGAGGGAGTAAGACAATGAGCCTAGATATTGTAAAATTACAGAAAATGGCTGAAAAATGTTCTAGGAATGAGCCTGCATATTGTGAAAACGCTTGTCCATTTTCTTTTGACGTAAAAACCTTCTTAAAAAAAATGCAGGATAATAAAATTAATTCTGCTTATAACCTCTATAAAAACACTGTCTTATTCCCTCAAATCATAAGCTCAATATGTAATGCTCCATGTATGAAGCAGTGTGTTAGAGCCTCCTTTGGTGGAAGTATAAATATAAAGAAAATAGAGCAGGCCTGCTGCACAAACGCAAAAAAACAGAACAACCACGACTATTATATCCCTGAAAAAAACAAAACAATAGTGATTGTAGGCGGAGGATTAAGTGGCATGGGATGTGCCATGAAGCTTTCAAAACGAGGATATACTGTAAAATTATTTGAAAAAGAAAGACGTCTGGGAGGTCGGCTCTGGGAGCAGCTCACAGAGAATTTTAATGAAAGCATTTTAAATGAAGAGTTGCAGCTTTTATTGGAGCAGGAGCATCTTGAAGTGTTTACTGGTCACCAGATCGATTCTATAGACGGAATAGAGTTTGATGCTGCATTTATTGCGACAGGTACATCAGGCAATAAATTCGGTTTGCAGCATGCCTTTGATAAAAACAGCTTGGCTTCTGAAATTCATGGGGTTTTCTTTGATGCTACACAGAATAACGAGGGCAACCCTGCAAATGCACTTAGAAGGGGAATACTTGCAGCAAATGAAATTGAGAGCTTTCTAAAAGTAGGACGCATGGAGGAGCATATTGAAATTTATGAAAAGAAACCTTCAGAATTAAAAATGCCTTTTAGAGATATTGACGAATGCAAGTCAACTATTAAGCATGATAAAACAGTGATTTCGATTGAAGAAGCCGTTGATGAATCACAAAGATGCTTGCTTTGTGGATGCAGTGCTTGTGTTGAGAGCTGTGAAATGCTTAGTAAGTATAAGAAATTCCCTGAAAAGGTTATTGAAGATATAAATGCAACATTGAATGTCATGGAAGGGTATACTGTTAGAATTGCATCAAGGCAAATAAATTCATGCAATCTATGTGGTAGCTGTACGCCTAAATGTCCAAGTGATTTTGACTTTGAGAATTTGTTCTTAGAAAGTAGAAGACAAATGCATAAGGCAGGCGATATTCCTCCTGCGTATCATGATTTTTGGATAAGGGATATGGAGCATGCATTGTCTAACTATTCGTTTTCTGTTTTACAAGAAAATGAGAGCTGTGATTATTTGTTTTTTCCTGGATGCCAGTTAGGTGCTTCAGACCCTGACTATGTAATAAAATCGTATGATTTATTAAGTAAATGCCTAGAAAATGTCGGGGTCGTGCTTTCATGTTGCGGTGCACCAGCATACTGGGCTGGAGAACAGGAGAAATTTGAAATAATCATTGATGAGCTGAAAAAATTATGGATTAGTAAGGGTAAGCCTGAAATAATTTTAGCATGTCCACATTGTGGAAAGCTGCTCAAGAGGTATTTGAGTGAATGCAGTTTCAAATTCATTTATGAGATAGCTGCAGAGTATGAATGTAAAAATAGCTTTAAGCGTGAAAGCGCTTTTGCAGTATTTGACCCATGTTCATCTAGAGAGTTTGAAAAGCTTCAAAAGAGCATCAGGCATATATTACAATTAAATAACTTTACTATAGAAGAGTTAAGAGAATCAGGCAAGCATGCCCAGTGTTGTGGCTATGGAGGGCATATTCATGCTGTTGACAATGATTTACTAGAAAATATAGTTCAAAATAGGATTAAGGGTAGTGCGAAAGATTTTATAACATATTGTACTAATTGCAGGGATATTTTTGCATCGAGGGGTAAGCGGGTTTGCCATATATTAGATATCCTATTATTTACAGAGGAAGAAAGCTTGGAGTCAAGATTACTAAGGAAAGTTCCAGACCTTTCCAAAAGAAGAAGGAACAGAGAGGAGGCTAAATATAATATGCAGCTCCGTTTCGGAATAGACAATAAGCTGGAAAAAAAAGAGAGAATAAAGCTATATATTGATGATGCTTTAATGAGTAAAATGAACAAGTCATTGATTCTTGAAGAAGATGCTCAGGATGTCATTGAAGCGTGTGAAAAGAGCAATTGTAAACTTTTTAATAAAAATACAGGAAGCTATATTGCTCATTTGCAAAGTCGCTTTATGACATATTGGGTGGAGTATAAAGAGCAAGATGATGGATTTAGGCTTATTAACATTTATTGTCATAGAATGGAAATACAGGAGGAATATAATGTCTAGTGCTAATTCTGAAGACATTATTTGCATGAAATGCAATGTCGAGCTTGTTGAAGCCAAAGTAAACTTTTCTTATCTGAAACATAACTTTGACACTACATTGCTAAGATGTCCAGTTTGTGGACAGGTATATATTCCCGAAACGCTTGTAAAAGGAAAGATGAATGAAGTCGAAAAGGCGTTGGAGGAAAAATAGGTAGTAGACTGTATCTCAAATGGTTATTTGAATAGAGGTAAAATTAAATGTTAGGATTAAAAATTAATCATGACAAGTGTATTTGTTGCAAAAAATGTATGAATACATGTCCCGCAAATTTATTTAAAGTAATAAATGGTGCAATGTGCATTAGCGAGACGCCTATCTGTATTGAGTGCTTACATTGTGCAGCAGTATGTCCAACTGAAGCTATTGAACTTGTGAAAAGTAATGATAATGCTGAAGTGGTGGTGCATGTCGATGACTTCAAATGGAAAGATAGCACAAAAAAACCATAGAGGAGTACATAGTTAGCAGAAGGTCATATAGGGATTTCAATGGCGATATGGTATCTAGAGAGGAAATCATGCATGCCTTAAAGGTTTCGAAGTGGGCCCCAAGCGCTAAAAACGAGCATCCTATAGGTTATATTGTTATCGAAGGGAAATCCAAGATGGATTTAATAATGGGGCATATAATAGATTATGTAAAAAATAATAATGTGTCTCCAGAAATTGTCAGATTATATGAGCAAGGTAAAAATATAGTTATGGGAAAAGCAAGTTCAGCGATAATAGCGTATGCAGATCAAAGGGCAACAAATCCTAATACAGATGCAGCGTTAGCCCTTTATAGCACTGAATTAGTGTTGCAGTCGAATGGAATAGGAACTTGTTGGTCTGGATACCTTGGCGATATGTGCAACAGGGTAGACGCTATACGTGAAATAATAAATTTGCCTAAAGACAATAAGGTTTACGGTGTAATTTTAATTGGATACGTTGAGAATGAGCGTTTTTTAAATATACCAAATAGGATAATTAATACAAATATCAAATGGATATGATGAAGGAAAGGCAAGAGGTGTGTGATGAATTACAATAATATAATTTATAAAGTAGAAAAAGGAATAGGATATGTTACTATCAACAGACCGAAGTCATTAAATGCTTTAAATACAGAAGTGCTTTCAGAATTGGACAATGTTTTTAGAGCTATTAATGATGATAAAGAAGTAAAAGTTGCAATTATAACTGGAGAAGGCCGGGCATTTGTAGCGGGAGCAGACATTTCTCAAATGGTAGATTTATCTGGCATTGAAGGTCAGGAAATGATGAAGCAAGGTGCGAAAGTTATGAACTTAATAGAGTCCATCGACAAGCCTGTAATAGCTGCAGTAAACGGGTTTGCTCTTGGAGGAGGCTGCGAGTTGGCAATGGCATGTGACATCAGAATAGCATCAGAAGAAGCACAATTTGGTCAGCCAGAGGTTAACCTGGGAATAATCCCTGGATTTGGAGGAACACAACGACTTCCGAGGTTAGTTGGTAAAGGAATGGGAAAGCTTATGATTATGACTGCTGATTATATTAAGGCAGATGAAGCAAAAAGTTTAGGCTTGGTAGAAAAAGTTGTTCCAAAGGAAGAGTTGATTCCAACATGTCAAGCGATTGCAGAAAAGATTATGGAGAAAGCTCCGATTGCAATAAAGGCGGCGAAAATTTCTATAAATAATGGTATTATGCTGGATCTGGAAACAGCGATTGCGTTAGAGGGTGAGGCCTGCGGAGCTCCGTTTTCATCTGAAGATAGAATAGAAGGGATGAAGGCTTTTCTCGAGAAAAGAAAAGCTGAGTTCAATAACAAATAGTAAAAATAGTATATTATCGTAAGCATTTAATATTAGAGAAAAAGCCCTTTATTTAGAAACGAGTGCTTTTTATAAAATTATGAGATAAATATTTCATAATATGTTTTAAGAAAATGGGCTTTTTATAAATATCTCCTTTGTTTATAGTTTTATAAACCAAACTAATTTTTTTATGAAGAACATACTCGGTTATCTTTATGTGATGCCGAGTATGTTTTTTTGTTTCATTTAATAAAAGTAGAATGAATGTGATAATTTCTGCGGTTTCATAATGGTATGCTTTATGGCAAGCCGTTTTGGAAAAAAGTATTGACTTATACCATACCTTTTGAGTTATGATAAGTATATAGATGCAGAGCTATAATATGAAATCAAGACATTGTAATGGAAAGGAGCGGGGATTGATGAATGAAATATTTCACAGAGTAAGCATAAGAAAATATCAGGACAGACCTGTGGAAGAAGAGAAGATAATGGAGATAATACGTGCGGGAATGCAGGCCCCGTCGGCGGCAAATCAGCAGCCGTGGGAATTTTATGTCGTGACCGACCGTGATATTATAGAGAAGCTGTCGAAGACGCACATATATGCCGGATGCGCCGCCGGTGCGCCGGTGCTGATAGTTCCTGTATATCGAAAGGATGGAATAATGTATCCTCAATACGCCCATATAGATATGGCCATCGCACAGGAGAACATGTGGCTGGAAACGGATTCCCTGGGTCTTGGCGGCGTATGGCTGGGAATCGCACCTATGCGTGAGCGTATGGATAAGGTGGCTGAGATACTGGAGCTGCCTGATTGTCTGGAGGCATTTTCCATATTTGTATTGGGATATCCGGCAGAGCAGCGCCAGCAGAAGGACAGATTTGATGAATCGAGGATACACTTCGTGAAGTAGAGCCTGGCGCAGGAAATGCAGGCTATGTCCAATAAAAAGTAAAAGCGGGCGACAGGCTGGAACGCCCCCCGGAAGCCGGAATTGAAATCCAACGGCAGAAAGGGAGGTTCATGCAGCGGTGCGCCCGCTTTTTGTATGACAGCCATGGTCTTAGTCCATGGTGAATAGTGCGAAAGTCTGCACAGGGCGATGACGGCGGGCTGGTGTTAACTCAGCTTCCAGCTGCTGCTCTCAGTCTGCAGCCTTACCATGCGAGCGTATATGCCATCTGCCGTCAGCAGCTGTTCAGCCAGGCCTTCTTCAGCCACAATGCCGTCTGAGAGGGCAACGATCTTATCAGCGTCTGCCACAGTACGCATGCGGTGAGCTATTACCAGTACGGTTTTATCTTTGATTAGCCTTGAAATAGCAGTCTGTATCAGCGTTTCGTTTTCAACGTCGAGAGATGCGGTGGCTTCGTCAAGGAGGATGATGGGAGCATTCTTGAGGAAGGCTCTGGCGATGGATATACGCTGACGCTGACCGCCTGAAAGCTCACATCCGTTTTCTCCTATGTTGGTATCCCATTTATCAGGAAGCTTTTCGGCAAATTCATCCACATTGGCAAGACGTGCAGCAGCCAGGACCTCCTCGTCTGTTGCATCCTTATTTCCTATACGTATATTTTCCATTATGCTGTTATCGAAGAGAGTGACATCCTGAAACACTATTGAAAAAAGGGAAAGCAGCTTTTCAGGATCAATGGCGGAAATGTCCATTCCTCCGATGGTTATCCTGCCTCTGTCGACATCCCAGAATCTTGCGGCAAGACGTGAAACCGTGGTCTTTCCGCCGCCGGAAGGGCCTATCAGGGCTGTTACCTCGCCTTGTCTGGCGATGAATGAAACGTCACGGAGAACTGTTTCTCCCGTGTTGTATGAAAAGCCCACATGCTCGAAGGCAATGTCATATCCATCATTGGTCAGACTTACGGAGCCCTGCTGTACAGGATGCTCCAGTATCTCATTCATCCTGGCGATATTGGTTCGCATGGATATCACGGCTGCCAGATTCTGCAAAGCGCCCTGAAGCGGATCGTAAAGGCGAGAGACGACGAGAATAAACAGGAAGAACGTCAGGATATCCAGGCTGCCTTGTATCAGGAGTATTGAACCCATAAGGGCGACCGTAGCGATTCCCAGTTTCAGGATAAGCGAAGCCGAGACCACGAAGGCAGCAAGGCCGAATTCGTTGATGATGGATTGCCTCTCTACGGCACGTACTTTCTTTTCCAGTCCCATGAGGTATTCCTTCTCCGCATTATTGGCTCGCAGGTCTTTTACAGTCTCGATGCATTCCTGAATGCCGTCGGCACAAGATATTTTAACGTCCATGGATTTCTGATTGAGGCGTTCCTGTATCTTATATGAAAAGCCGACTATTGCGAAGGCCACAGGCATTACCCAAAGTGCAGCAAGTGCCATGCGCCAATCGTAAAAGAAGAGGCTTACAGCCACCAGTACAGTGGATATTACAGCTCCTGCCAGCTCAGGTATGAAGTGGGAGAAGCTCTGTTCAAGGAAAGTGCAGTCGGCCATGATGGTGCTGGTAAGGTCGGCAAGATTTTTTTCCCCGAAGAAAGAAAGAGGCAGTTTGCGGAGCCGTTCCGCCAGCGTTATGCGTCTGACGCCGCTTTCTATGTAGGTGGCGAAGTATGTGGCATTGTACTGCAGATATGTTGTAAGCAGAATAAGCCCTATACATATGATACAGCCTGAGATGTAAAATATTGCGCCTCTTTCCGAGATGCCGCCTCCAAGCATGTCCTTTACGAGGAAATAAAGCAGCCCCACCGGGAACATGAAAGAAATATTCTGTAGAACACAGGCAAAACAGCCCTTGACCAGATCCTTTGCACCCTGAGTCGACAGGGCATATCGTTTTTGCAGAAAGTTTATCATATCTGCGGCACCTCCTTCTGAACCTTCCATTTAACTGAAGTACGGTAGTTCTGCCACATTTGGCTGAACAGACCGTTATGTGAAAGCAGCTGCCCCCAGGAGCCGCTTTCTTCTATTCTTCCGTCATTTATAACATAGATTTTATCTGCACCGGAAACAGTGGACAGACGGTGAGCTATCATGATGACTGTCTTGTCGTGCGCAAGACGAGACAATGCATCCTGCACCTTCGTCTCATTGTCGGGATCGGCAAATGCTGTTGCTTCGTCCATGATGATCACAGGTGTATTTTTGAGCATTACGCGGGCGATAGCTATACGCTGCTGTTCGCCGCCGGAGAGATATATTCCATTGGCACTGATGATCGTATCTATGCCATCGGGAAGCTTATCGATGATGTCACAGCAACGGGCATTTTCCAGAGCAGCCATGACTTCCTCACGGGTGGCATCAGGATTGCCCATGCGGACATTTTCCAGAATGGATGACTTGATGAGGCGGCTGTCCTGAAATACGAAAGAAATCGTGTTCATCAGCTCCTCTCGTGACATGTCCCTGATATCTACACCGCCGATACGAACCGTGCCTCCCTGAGGTTCAAGAAAGCGGGAGATGATATTCGCCAGTGTGGTCTTTCCACCTCCTGATGGGCCGACAAAGGCGATGGTCTGTCCTGCGGGGATATCAAGGGAGATATTTTCGAGGACATTGTTTTCACCGTCATAGCTGAAAGTTATGCCTTCCAGCTTTATGGAAGTATCACTTGGATGCAGCGGAAGCTCAGGCTCGCTTTGAGGCTCAAGGGATAGGATGGTATCTATTCGCTGCAAGGCATCGTCGACTACCATTGCATTTTCACTTTGGAACATGATTCGTGTCAATGTAACGGAAATGACAGGCGTTATGATGATGTAAAATATGAGATCAAGCAGGAATTCCGAGGTAACTCCATCGCCGGTGAATAGCAGTGCGCCGGCAATGAGAAATACGAAGACGCCGTTGACGGCTGCAGTATAGAGCATCATGGGAGTTCTCAGCTGCTGTGTGTAAGCAATGACCCAGATACGGTATCTGTCGATGGAATCCTTGAATTTTCTGAAGGAAAAAATGGTCTGGCCGAAGGTCTTGACAACGGGAATCCCGCGGACGTATTCGACTGCCTCGTTGGACATATCCTCCAGAGCGTTCTGATATTCCTTCATCTTTTCCTGCATTTTTCTGCCTGCCATGGACATCATTATCATGAAAGCCAGCAGGACGGGAGCAATGCTGAGAAGTCCCAGCCGCCAGTCAAATATGAACAGCAGAGCCAGAAGACCGCAGGGTGTCGCTATGGCGTTGCAGCGATCAGGAAGCTGATGGGCAAGATACGTTTCTGTAGCTCCGCTGGATTCATTGACGATCTTTCTCAGACGTCCGCTGCCGAAGCTTTCAACCGATCCTGACGGCAGCTTTACGATGTGGCTCATCGTCTGCAGCCTCAGATTGGTGGCAACGCGAAATGCACTGATATGAGAGCACATGAGAGCAGCTATATAGACAAGAACGGAGATGACGGCAAAGAGTACAGCCATCCATCCGTTATAAGTAAGCTGCTGCGCTTTGCTGAAATCCGGTGCGATTTGCAGGACCTCTCTCATCACCTGCCATATGTAGTAATAAGGAACAAGCGCCAGCAGGGCGCTCACGGCTGAAAGCAGCCATGACGCATAGGTAAGATATCTGTGACTGCCTGCGATTTTCATCAGGCGCGACAAATTTGATTGTTTTTTCAAAAAATCCCCTCCTTTGATTTATCAGGAAAGACACGGGCATAAGTATGGTTGCATGGAGTTAGTTAAATCTAACCCATGGGTAAAAATTAAAGGGCTTTATTGCCCCATAATTTTCAGCCAGCCTGCAGTATAAAAGGCCCGCATTTCCTTTACATAATTTTCGGCGTCAGGCAGCGGCATTTCGTGGATGATGAGTTCGAAAAAGGTATGAAACATCCCGGTTATAAGAATATGCTCCAGCGTTTCATCTATATGAGGAGAAGGTCGGCCCAGTTCCTTGAGGACCTCCTGATATGCATGTGTGCTCTCGATCTCTATTTCAACCATTTCATCGATAAGACCGGAAAAACGCGTACCCTCCGAGCAGCATAGGATAAGCTTGCACTCGTCCAGGTGCTGATATGCGTAATGAAGCATATCGAACATGCATGCGCCGGAAAAATCGCTCATGACATCCGGCTGCTGCTTGTGCGGCACCATGGCAAACTGTCGCTGCGCTTTGATGAAACGCGTTAAAAGATAATCGTAATGCTCTGCAACAAGAGCCTCAAACAATTCTGCCTTGCTTTTGTAATAACCGTAAAAGGCGCCTGTAGTCAAGCCTGCCAGCTTTACGATATTTCTCAGAGAAGCGGAGCGGAAGCCCTTTTTCAGGAATTCCTCCTTTGCTACCTGATGTATTCGCTCCAGCGTAGGAATATTGTTTCCGATCATTGCCACCTCCGCATAACACCGTTATATAACACTGTTATATAATAATGCCGGCAATTTCATTTGTCAACCGTTAAATGCATGAAAATGCCAAAATAGCTATACCATGGTATAGAAGATAGGCAATGCCGGCGAGCTGGCGTTAAATGCCATGACATGTTCCATGATATATTCATAATATTGAAAAAATATATCACGATGGTATAATTGCACTATGAAACGGCCGGCAGGGGAAGACATGGGAATATATGTGCAGATGTTACGGGAGGATATATCATGGAATTGAGAGTGCTGAATTATTTCCTTGCGGTGGCAAGGGAGGAGAATTTCACAAAGGCTGCCAATGTGCTTCACATAACGCAGCCCACGCTTTCAAGACAGATTTCAGATCTGGAAGATGAACTGGGAGTCAAGCTTTTCATCAGAAGCAGCCACAATATAATACTGACGGAAGAGGGCATGATGCTGAAGCGCAGGGCGCAGGAGATGCTTTCTCTGGCTGAGAAGACGAAGCGCGACTTTCTGCAGAAGGACGAGCAGCTTACGGGCACAGTTTCCATAGGGAGCGGAGAATTCAGATCGACAAAATATCTGGCGAAGATCATTTCGAGGTTCAGCGAAAAGCATCCGGGAGTGCGCTATGAGATATACAGCGGAAACGCCGGGAATATACGCGATTATATTGAAAGAGGATTTCTCGATGTAGGCCTCATGTCGGAGCCCATCGATATGAGAAAATATAATTTCATAAACATGCCTGTGAAGGAGCAGTGGGGCGTATTCGTTCAGGAGGATTCACCTCTCTTTAAAAATGAAACCGTCAGCCCGGAGGAGCTTAAAGGCATGTCGGTCATCACGGCAACAGGGGATTTTAACCAGAGCAGGATCGGCGGATGGCTGGGAGAATGCAGGGATGATGTGAGCATTGTGGCAACTGCCAATCTCCCGTACAACGAGGCAGTTCTGGCACAGGAAAATATGGGCGTTATGCTCAGCATAAATCTCAACTGCACGTATGAAGGACTGAGATTCATACCGCTGGAGCCGTCTCTTGAGATATCGACTGCTCTGGCATGGAAAAAGGAGCAGGTCTTTTCACCTGCCACAACAGCCTTTATAGAATTTGCCCGGGAAATACTCAAAAAGCATAACTGGTGATAAGATATAAGTATTAGCCATTTTAAGGAAAAGAGATTATATTAAAGATGTTCCGTACAGGGACATCTTTATTTGTATATTGGGAAAGGACATTTATCATGGATATCAACGAAGCCGGCAGACGATACAATATCCCCGTGAGCATTCTTCGAGAATACGAGAGCTGGGGACTGTGCGGAGAGGTCAAGAAGGTAATGGGATCGTGGCAATACGATGAAAGCGATATGGAAAGGCTCAGCGTAATCATGACGCTGCACGATATAGGTTTTGCCAACGATGAGATTGAAAGGTACATGCGTTTATTGATGAAGGGGGAATCGACGGAAGAGGAAAGAATGAAAATGCTGAACGAAAAAAGAAACGGGACTCTCGATGAGATCCATTTTAAGGAAAGGCAGCTGGCTCGTCTGGATTATCTCAGGTACGAGATAAAAAAGGCGGGAAGGATATAATATTGAAAGACTAACTATTAAAAGTCAATAGAAAAAAGAAAATAATTTATGCATAAAT
>CAUDEQ010000013.1 GCA_958448635.1 uncultured Bacillota bacterium
AGGACGGCAGATGCGAAGCATATGCGTAATTCCCTCCGCCAGCTCCAATAAAAACATCTGGACATTAGCAGAAAATATGGTATAATGTCTAAGCAGACTACATCGAGGGATTCCCGAGTGGCCAAAGGGGGCGGACTGTAAATCCGTTAGCTGAGCTTTCGGTGGTTCGAATCCACCTCCCTCGACCAATAATATGCGGAAGTGGCTCAGGGGTAGAGCATCGCCTTGCCAAGGCGAGGGTCGCGAGTTCGAATCTCGTCTTCCGCTCCAATTATGCGGATGTAGTTCAATGGTAGAACCTCAGCCTTCCAAGCTGATGGCGTGAGTTCGATTCTCATCATCCGCTCCAATTTTTTTATAATATGGGAAATATTGAATACACGATATTTCCTGTATTTAAACAAAGTCTACCGATTAAAAATCGATATAGCTGACTTTGTTATCCATGAGCTGCTGACTGGCACTCAAAATACGGGCTCATAGCTCAGCTGGATAGAGCAACGGCCTTCTAAGCCGTGTGTCCGGGGTTCGAATCCCTGTGGGCTCGCCATTTTTTATGATGGGGTATAGCCAAGTCGGTAAGGCAGCGGACTTTGACTCCGTCATGCGTAGGTTCGAGTCCTGCTACCCCAGCCAATATGACCCATTAGCTCAGTCGGCAGAGCACTTGACTTTTAATCAAGGTGTCCGGAGTTCGAATCTCCGATGGGTCACCAAACAACTGGTTGGGAGTATAGCAGGTGCATCGACTGACAACGCATGATACGGAGAGGTGTCCGAGTGGTTTAAGGAGCTGGTCTTGAAAACCAGTGACTCCGAAAGGGGCCGTGGGTTCGAATCCCACCCTCTCCGCCATAATTAAGCATGAGAGGGATTCGAAGCCGAAAGGGCTCGAGCGCAGCGATAAAGTCCGGTGGACTTTTGAGCAGCGAGAGGTTCAAGTTTCCCGATAGGGAAATGCAGAACGGCAAATGCAAGGCATTTGTGTAAATCCCACCCTCTCCGCCATAATTGCCGATTCGACAATATGCTCAATCACAAAACATCATATTTAGCCTGGAGAAGTACTCAAGAGGCTGAAGAGGACGGTTTGCTAAATCGTTAGGGTTCGCAAGGGCCGCATGGGTTCGAATCCCATCTTCTCCGCCATCTTGTGTGAACCTGTTAAGCAGACTTGTTCACAGCCGTGTAGGGGTATAGCTCAGTTGGTAGAGCAGTGGTCTCCAAAACCACGTGCCGTGGGTTCGAATCCTACTGCCCCTGCCAAAGATGTATTAGGCTAATAAAGATTTCGGGGTGTAGCGCAGTTTGGTAGCGCAACTGGTTTGGGACCAGTGGGCCGCGGGTTCAAATCCTGCCACCCCGACCATTTTTTAAGACATGCGAATGGGCAGAGCCTGTTTGATAAATGGGCGATGTGCTTTCATCACTAATTAGCGGCTTCGCTGTTCCATTTTTCGAAAACAGTTTTGCTACTTCGAGAAAATGGGCCATTAGCTCAGTTGGTCAGAGCGTCCGGCTCATAACCGGCAGGTCCGGGGTTCAAGTCCCTGATGGCCCACCATATTGTATATTAAGTTGTTTGCCCAGATAGCTCAGTTGGTAGAGCAGGGGACTGAAAATCCCCGTGTCCTTGGTTCGATTCCGAGTCTGGGCACCACTTATTTATAAGGTAAGCCCTTGCTGACTATGTCCGAGGGTTTATTTTTTTATTACATAGTAAATATAGTTATTGGAATGGCGTTGCACAGAGCTGTTTCATCCTGCAGGGCATTATGAAACATCAATGGATGAAACGACATGATCTGAGCATGCGAATCGAATGAAAGGTATGCGAAATGAAGACATGGCTCGGATCTTCCTTTCATAAAGAATAGATGAACCAGCGTAACTATATCAAATACAGGGGAGGAGAAGCTATGGCACAGCTATATTACAGATACAGCACGATGAATGCCGGAAAATCCATAGAGGTCATCAAGGTTGCCTATAATTACGAGGAGCGCGGTAAGCGTGTGCTTGCCCTTGTGCCGGGAGTAGATGACAGATACGGTGAGGGGAAGATAACATCGCGGGTTGGTCTTCAGAGAGAGGCTACCATCGTTAATGAGGATACGAATATTCTCGAGGTGTTTATGAGGGAAAACGACAGGGAGACGATAGACTGCGTAGTGGTGGATGAATGTCAGTTCCTTAAGAAGCACCATGTTGAGGAGCTGATAGAGATCGTCGACAGCTTCGACGTACCTGTTCTGGCGTATGGACTAAAAAACGATTTCAGAAACGAGCTGTTTGAGGGTTCATATTATATGCTTGTTTATGCGGATAAAATCGAAGAGATAAAGACCATATGCTGGTGCGGCAGAAAGGCGACCATGGTGGCAAGAGTTGTGGATGGAAAGCCTGTTAAGAGCGGCGAACAGATATTGGTGGGCGGTAATGATATGTATGTGTCTCTATGCCGCAAGCATTACAATGAAGGAAGACTCGGTCCTAAGGAGTAAGTCTTCCCTGCCATGTGTTTCTGCTTTTCATTTCGGCGTGAATGGTATTTAGTATTGTCCTTTTCCTGTAGCTCCATTCCGGCGCTATTAGCGTTGAGCGAGGTGCGTCTCCTGAGATTCTGTGCATGGTGATGCCGGGAGGGATCAGCTCAAGGGCGGATATCAACAGATCCACATATTCATCTATGGTTTTGAATGAAACGTATTCGGGGTGAGTTTTTTCCATTTGGGAGCCTTTGACCAGGTTGAACATATGGAGCTTCATTCCGAATATTTTTTTATTACAGACATGTTTTACAGAGTCCAGCATCATATTTCTTGTTTCTTCGGGCAGTCCGAGAATGAGATGGGTAACGACCCTGATATTTCTGGAAAGGAGCCGGTCTACGGCTCTGTCGTACTCTTCCAACGTGTAGCAGAGGTTCATTTCATCCATGGTACGGGAATGGATGCTCTGCAGTCCCAGCTCCACCCATAGGAAGGTTTTTTCATTCAACTCCGACAGGAGATCCAGCACATCGTCAGGTATGCAGTCAGGCCTTGTGGCGATGGCTATTCCGGATACATCAGGGTGTTCCAGAGCCTCGTAAAATTTGCTGCGCAGCTGATCTGTCGGAGCGTATGTGTTGGTATGGCTCTGAAAGTATGCAAGGTAGGACGCTTCCGGCCATTTATCTGACAGAAGCCTTATCTGTGCGTCAAGGTCATTGCGTATGCTGCCTGAGCCTGAAGCCATGTCGCCGGAGCCGCTGGCGGAGCAGAAAAGGCAGCCGCCTGTGCCCTTGGAGCCGTCTCTGTTGGGGCATGTAAATTTGCCGTCTATGGAAAGCTTCACGACCTTTCGGCCGAAGGTTTTCTTCAGGTAGGTGCTTATGGTGTTGATCCTGAGCTGCTGTCCGTCGGCAGTGTTGAAAATCAGAGGTGTTTTTTTAGTTGACATTTTATATAACCTTTCATTTAAGGGGAGTTTTATGTTATAATAAAAGCTATGATTAAAACGCAAAAAATCGAAGCTTTTATTGCGTTTTAATATTCAATCATGCTTATCGTGGTCATATGTCGAAATAATGTTGATATATTTACGCTGTTTTCACAGTCTTTTTCATCAGCACATGATTTCGACAAATTTGCGTGTTAGAATAAAGCTGCAATTCTTGTGGCTCTGCTTCGGCATGATTTATCAAGAATACATGTCTTCTATAGTCTTTTGTTTCGATAATGATGATATAATAACTTATTATGATTACAAACAGCAAGCATTCATGTGAAAAAGAGAATAATTTTATTACGGGAAACGGATTTCAGGAAACCGTTAGAAAGCCGTCCCTGCTTCTTCACAGCTGCTGCGGACCGTGCAGCACATCTGTGACTGAGTCTCTGGTTGATGAGTTTGACGTCACCATATTCTTCTACAACCCGTGCATAACCGATGAAGATGAATACAGGAGAAGAAAGGAAGCGCAGATCAGCTTCATAAGCAGGTTCAACGAAGAGATGCTGGGGCAGACCAGACTGTCATTCATGGAAGCCGAATACCGCCCGACGGAATTCTTCAATGCGGTGAAGGGACTGGAGCAGGAGCCGGAGGGAGGCGCCAGATGCAGCGTGTGCTTTGCACAGCGACTGGAGAAGACAGCGGAAAGGGCCAGCATAGGCGGATTTGACTATTTCGGTACGACGCTGACGGTAAGCCCTCATAAGAACTACAAGCTGATATCTGAGATAGGAAGGACGATAGCACTGAGATACGGACTGTCGTTTCTGGATAGAGATTTCAAGAAAAAGGATGGATTCAGAAGATCCATTGAGTTGTCAAAAAAATACCAGCTGTACAGACAGAATTACTGCGGCTGTGAATTTTCAAAAAGAGATTAGGAGTTGTTACATATGAGCAGATTATTTATACCTGAGAACTATACGCCGGTCATCGATTACATGGAAAGCCAGCGTGCCATCAAAAAAATAAAGGACTTTTTTCAGCAGGAGCTGGCATACGGGCTGAAGCTGAGAAGGGTGTCTGCACCGCTCTTCGTAGCGCCTGAAACAGGGCTCAACGACAACCTCAACGGTGTCGAAAGAACCGTGGGCTTTACAGTGAAGGACATGGGCGAAAAGCCTGTGGAGATAGTTCAGTCCTTGGCAAAATGGAAGCGCATGGCGCTGGGGAGATATAAGTTCAAGCCTGGAACAGGTCTCTATACGGACATGAACGCCATAAGAAGAGATGAGGAGCTTGACAACCTTCATTCCATATACGTCGATCAGTGGGACTGGGAAAAGGTGATAAAAAAAGAGGACAGAAATGAAGGCTATCTGGAAGGCGTTGTAACGACTCTCTACAACGCCATCAAAAACCTCAACGACTACGTCAACAGAGTGTACACGGATCTTAAGACGGAGCTGCCAAATGAGATCTTTTTCATAACATCCCAGGAGCTGGAGGATATGTATCCGCAGCTGTCGCCAAAGGAAAGAGAGGATGCCATCACCAGGGAAAAGAGAGCAGTCTTTATCAAAAAAATAGGCGGAGTACTGAAGTCGGGTCAGAAGCATGACGGCAGAGCGCCGGACTATGATGACTGGGAGCTGAACGGGGATATACTCCTGTGGAACGATATACTTGACCGTTCCTTTGAGATTTCCTCCATGGGGATAAGAGTTGATGAGGAGGTCATGGACAGACAGCTTACGCTGGCAGGAGCGGACGACAGAAGAGAGATGGATTTTCATAAAAAGATCCTGAACCGCCAGCTGCCGTACACTATAGGCGGAGGAATAGGGCAGAGCAGGCTTTGCATGTACTTCCTGAGAAAAGCCCACATTGGAGAGGTGCAGGCTGCCATATGGCCTGAAGATATGATCAAGGAGTGCGAGGAAAACAACATTTTCCTGCTGTAATCGATGAAATACGTAAATGTTGTAATAGACAATAAAAGCGACAGCACCGACAGTCTTTTCACATACGGATGCCATGACGATACGATAAATGTGGGCAGCAAGGTGTATGTGCCCTTTGCAAAAGGCAACAGGCTGAGGGAAGGCTATGTTGTTTCAATGCAGGAGTCTGTCGACGAGGAGATGGAAAAAAAGCTCAAGCTGGTGGAAAAGGTCGACACAGAGGTATCGCTGACCGGAGAGATGATAAGGACAGCCATATGGATGAAGCTCAGATACCTGTGCAGGGCCATAGATGCGATAAATCTTTTCACGCCGGCAGGGAGCAGGGCAAAGAAAAGGGAAAGAAAGGACTCCTTTGAGAATATAACAGGAGAACCGTCGTCGGTGGAGAAGCTGACGGCAGAGCAGTCGGCCGCCCTGGACAGAATATGCGGCGCTATGGATGAAGGCGTCCACGACAGGTTTCTTATACACGGGATAACAGGCAGCGGCAAGACGGAAATATATATCAGAGCTGCCGACAAGTGCATAAGACAGGGGAGAACAGCTA
This sequence comes from uncultured Bacillota bacterium, assembly GCA_958448635.1. GTDB lineage: Bacteria > Bacillota > Clostridia > Peptostreptococcales > Anaerovoracaceae > Lentihominibacter. Next base: position 5,953 of record CAUDEQ010000013.1, read on the forward strand.
TAATAATGGTTCCGGAAATATCCCTGACAGGACAGATAATAGACAGGTTTGCAGGCCGGTTCGGAAACGGAGAATTGGCAGTGCTGCACAGCAGGCTCACTCCGGGAGAGAGATACGACCAGTGGAAGAACATAAGAGACGGACGAGTGAAGATCGTCATAGGAGCCAGATCTGCGGTCTTTGCACCTCTTGAGAATATAGGCCTGATAGTGGTGGACGAGGAGCATGAGGCCACATACAAGTCGGACCAGACGCCGAAATACGACACCGTAGAGGTGGCGCTGAAACGCCTTCAGGATAAGGATAACGACGGCATACTGGTGATGGGAAGCGCCACTCCTTCAGTGGTGAGCTACAGTCGGGCACGGGAAGGAATATATAAGCTGATAAGGCTGACTAAGAGATACAACGAGGTAAGCCTGCCTTACGTTGAAACTGTCGACATGAGACAGGAATTAAAGAACGGCAACAGAACAATAATAAGCAGTAAGCTGTATGAGAGCATGAGGGAACAGCTTCAGGCAAAGCGGCAGGTGATGCTGCTGCTCAACAGAAGAGGATATTCGACCTTTATCTCATGCAGAGAATGCGGATATGTGGCAAGATGTCCCCACTGCGGGCTTTCCCTCACATATCACAGGAATAAGGAGAAGGGCGTCTGTCACTACTGCGGATACGAAGAAGCTGCGCCCCACGTATGTCCTGAATGCGGCGGGAAATACATCAGATATTTCGGCAGCGGCACGGAAAAGGTGGAGGAAACAATTGAGGAGCTTTTTCCGGAATATACTGCGGACCGGCTTGATCTTGATACGGTGAAGAAGAAGGGCGAGCTTCAGCGCAAGCTGAAGTCGTTTCAGAAGGGCAGGACAGATATACTCATAGGCACGCAGCTGATTGCCAAGGGCCTTGACTTTAGAAACGTGGGGCTTGTGGGGATAATTTCGGCAGATGTGTCGCTGAACATTCCGGATTTCAGATCTCCCGAGAGGGCATTTCAGCTGATAACCCAGGCGGCAGGTCGGGCAGGAAGAGGCGAAGAACCGGGGAGAGTCATCATACAGACATACAGCCCCGAGCATTATGCGATACAATTCGCCGCAGATCAGGATTACGAAGGGTTTTTCTCGGAAGAGATAATACTCAGAAGATACATGGAATATCCGCCGTACAGCGATCTTATTCAGATAATGTTCATGGCAAAGACAGCCGAGGCTGCCGGAGAAGCGGCGCAGGACTGGCATGACAGGATCGCTTCACGAATCGGAAACGAGGATCGTAAAAATGTGTTCAGACCACAGGAGGCATATATGAGCAGGATAAACGAAAATTACAGGTTTTCACTGCTGATAAAGTGCCCGAGGGGAAAGCGCAGAGAATATACTGAAATACTGGCAAATTTAAAAGAAGAGGATAAACGTAAAAAAAAGAAGGATTATACGGCAGTTGTGGATATCAACCCGTACAGCTTCAGCTAGGAGGATAAAGAATGGCACTTAGAAACATAGTTGTAGAAGGAGACCCGATACTCAGAAAAAAATGCAGGGAGGTCGACGAGGTTAACGACAGGATACGCACGATCCTCGATGACATGGTGGAAACCATGCACGATGCCGTAGGCGTAGGTCTGGCTGCGCCGCAGGTAGGCATAATGAGAAGGATGTTCGTTGCCGAGCCTGAGCCGGGAAGCGTGTACTATTTCGTAAATCCGGAAATTACCATGATGGAGGGTGCAGTTGAAGGTGAAGAGGGCTGCCTGTCAGTTCCGGGCTTTGCCGGTCTGGTAGAAAGACCTCAGAAGATAACCATAAAAGGCCTTGATAGAAACGGAGAGCCTCAGGAGTACACCTTTGAGGATTTTCACGCCAGAGTCATGTGCCATGAGTTCGACCATCTGGACGGTATCCTTTACAAGGACAAGGCTATGGAAATGTACGATATATCCGAGAATGAAGATGAGGAGCATTAATGAAAATAGTGTATATGGGAACTCCCGATTTTGCAGTTCCGTCACTGGAGGCACTTTGCGGCGCAGGTCATGAAGTGACATACGTCGTTACCCAACCGGACGCTGTGAGAGACAGGGGTAAGAAAGTGAAGTTTTCTCCTGTAAAGGAAAAGGCGCTGGAGCTGGGCCTTGAGGTCCTTCAGCCTGAAAAAGTGCGGGGGAATTCGGAATTCATGGAAAAGATCAGGGCTGCAGAGCCTGATGTCATAGCGGTGGCGGCATACGGTCAGATACTGCCTAAGGAGCTTCTTGATATACCACGCCTTGGATGCATCAACGTGCATGGCTCACTGCTTCCGAGATTCAGAGGCGCCGCTCCCATACAGAGGGCGATAATAGCAGGAGACGAGGAGACGGGTATAACCATAATGTACATGGAAGAAGGTCTTGACACGGGGGACATGCTGGCCAAGGCATCGACTGCCATAGACAGAAAGACGGGTCAGCAGCTCCACGACGAGCTTGCTGTGATGGGCGCAGAACTGCTGGTGGATACATTGCCTAAGCTGGGCAGCCTCCGGGGCGAGAAGCAGGACGACTCCCTCCACACTTATGCTCCCATGATATCCAAGCAGGAGGGTCATGTGGATTTCAGCAGACCGCCGGAGGAAATAGAAAGACTTGTGAGGGCCTTTGACCCATGGCCGGGAACATACTGCCATTACGGCGACAGGATGATGAAGATACATCAGGCTCACGTGGCAGATACGGATGAATACAGCGTCGAGACATTGAAGAACAGCGAGCCGGGAACGGTGCTGTCAGCCTCTGAAGAGGGTCTTGACGTGGCGGCAGGCGGCGGCGTTCTGAGAATCACCATGATACAGATGCCCGGCAAGAGGCGCATTGAAATAAAAGAATATTTAAAGGGCAATTCCATTGAAATCGGTACAGTTTTAGGATAAAATTAAAGTCAGGGGTGATTACATGTACTTCGGAGTCTTTGATCCGACCATCATAGTGCTTATTCCCGCTATGATTTTTGCACTATATGCACAGGGAAAGGTAAAGAGCGCATACAGCAAGTACCTGAGAGTGCAGTGCAGAAGAAGGGTAACGGGATATCAGGCAGCCAGGATGATACTTGACAACAACGGGATGAGACATGTGCCTATAGAGATCACGGCAGGTACGCTGTCGGATCACTACGATCCAAGGCATGATGTCATGAGATTATCAAACGACGTATACAACGGAACATCTATAGCCTCCGTCAGCATTGCCGCCCATGAATCGGGTCATGCGATCCAGGACGGGACATCATATGGGTTTCTGAAATTCAGGAATGCGATAGCTCCCGTGGTAAATCTGGTATCCATGGCTTCGTGGCCGCTTCTTCTGATAGGCCTGTTCATCATATGGCAGGGCAATATATCGACGGGGAACATGATATTCGATCTCGGGATCCTGTTCTTCTGCGGAGTAGTGTTGTTTCATACGATCACGCTTCCGGTTGAAATCAATGCCAGCAGGCGGGCTGTAAGACAGCTGGTGGATCTCGGTATAATAGATGATACCGAAGTGAGAGGCGCTAAAAAAGTCCTCTCGGCAGCAGCGATGACTTATGTGGCGGCGCTGGCGACCGCCGTGGCTAATCTGATCAGAATATTATTGATTAGGGGGCGTGAATGATGGATATCAACAGAAAAGCAGCATATCTGACACTTATGGACGTGGAGTCAAAGAAGGCATATTCGAATCTGGCGCTTAACCATCAGGTGGCGATAACAAGACCGAATTCACAGGCCTTCGTACGGGAAATCGTGTACGGCGTGCTTGAAAACAAGCTGACGCTGGACTATTACATCGACATTCTCGTGAAGGACGGCATAAAAAGTCTGAGAAATCAGGAACTGACGATTCTCAGGATGGGAATATACCAGCTGGGTTATATGGACTCGGTTCCGGAATATGCAGCGGTCAATGAAAGCGTGACCCTTGCGAAAAGATATTGCCGCACCAAGGCAGGTCTGGTCAACGGCGTGCTGCGGGAGTATCATAACAAGAGGCTGCAGCTGAGGCTGCCTGACAGGAACGAGGACGAAACCAGGTATCTTTCGGTAAAATATTCCTATGCCCCGTGGATAATCGAAACATGGAGGGAATTTTACGACATTGATTTTCTTGAAGAGCTGTTGGCGGCAGGCAATGAGACTCCTCCGAACACGGTGAGGCTCAACTGGCTCAAGGTGATGAAACCGGATCTGATGAAGAAGCTGAGGGAAAAAGGCTTCGAAGTCGTGGAGGGCGAGATCAGCAGAAATGCCATACACGTTAAAGGCAGTCAGCTGTTGGATACCGAGCTTTACAAGATGGGTATGTTCACACCTCAGGACGAAAGCTCCATGTTGGTGGCGGAAAAGCTGGACCCTAAGCATGGAGAGACCGTTATGGATGTGTGCGCCGCTCCGGGAGGAAAGACTACGGCAATAGCTGAGAGGATGAACAATACAGGCAGGATAATTGCATCCGATATCTACAGGAGAAAGCTGGATCTCATAGACAGGGAAGCGAAACGCCTTGGAATAACCAATATAGAAACACGCTCATGGGATGCCACAAGAGTGGATTCGTCGATGCTGCAGAGAGCCGACAGAGTGCTGGTGGACGTACCTTGCTCCGGACTGGGTGTAGTAAGGAGAAAGCCTGAAATAAAATACAAGGAGAAGACTTCGGAAATGGAGCTGCTTCCTAAAAAGCAGCTGGCGATACTTTCCGCTTCGTCCAGCTATGTCAAGCCGGGAGGAACGCTTGTCTACAGCACATGCACCATCAACCGTGAGGAAAACGAGAAGGTTACGGAAGCCTTTCTCAAGAAGAACCCGGGCTTCAAGCAGGTGGAGAGGATACAGCTTCTGCCTAACGTAGACGACACGGACGGATTTTATATATGTGTTATGAAGAGAGACGAAAGTCTTATACAATAGCGAAAGGTCATATAATCTAATGGTTCAGATAGGATTCAAATGCAATAAAGGTCTTGTTCGCGAGAACAATGAAGACGCATGCTTTGTGATCCCAAGTCATGATGTGTACATCGTTGCGGACGGTGTCGGAGGCAACAACTCAGGAGAGGTTGCCAGCCGGACGGCGGTCAGCGTTATCGCCGAGTTCGTCAACGATGAAGGAATAGAGAAATGCCGAAATCCAGAAGAGATCTTCGGATTTTTCTATGAGGCGATGGAGTTAGCCAACAACAGGATATACACACTGGGATTGGAGAACGAGGCAAACAGGGGAATGGCGACGACAGCGGTAATCGCTTACGTCAGAGATGATACGGCATATATCTCCAATATAGGAGACAGCAGAGCTTATATCTTCAGAGAGGGAAGGCTGACAAGGATCACCACAGATCATACTTATGTCAATGAGCTGATCAGCAAAGGCGTGATAACTGAAGAGGAAGCTGAGAATCACAAACAAAAAAATGTAATAACCAAGGCTCTCGGCACCGAGACGCTGGCAGACCCGGATTTTTACAGGGCAAGTCTCAACAAGGACGACATTCTGCTGCTCTGCTCGGACGGACTTTACGGAGAAGTATCCGCAGAGGAAATCGAAAATGTGCTGATGGCAGGGGCAGGTATGAACGATACGTGCGCAATGCTGGTGGACGAAGCCATAAAGCATGGCGGAAGAGACAACATTACAGTTGTTTGTATAAAGATATGATTGTATTAGGAGGAAAAAATGGCCAATAAAGTACTCGCAGGCAGATATGAGCTTTTTGAAAGGATAGGCGAAGGTGGCATGTCGGTTGTTTATAAAGCGAAGGATAAGCTTCTCAACCGTTTTGTAGCCATCAAAATTCTGAAGCCTCAGTTTATAAACGATCACAAATTCATAGACAGTTTCAGAAGGGAATCCCAGGCAGCTGCCAGCATGTCACATCCGAATATCGTCAACATCTATGATGTAGGCAGAGAAGGAAACATTCACTACATAGTAATGGAACTGATCGAGGGAAGAACCCTCAGCGATTATATAAAGGCACAGGGAGCGATGTCATATCCGAAGGTCATCGCACTGTCAAAGCAGATAGCTGCGGCACTGTCCTTTGCACATAAGAATCACATAATACACAGAGACGTGAAGCCTCACAACGTAATGATAACGCCCAACGGAACGGCTAAGATCACGGACTTCGGTATAGCCAAGGCCGTGAACGCTGCCACAATAGTAGACAATACGGACGGCATCATAGGCTCCGTTCATTATTTCTCACCGGAGCAGGCGAGAGGCGGATACGTTGATGAGAAGTCGGATATCTATTCACTGGGTATAGTCATGTACGAAATGCTGACGGGAAGAGTTCCTTTTGACGGAGACAATCCTGTCAACATAGCGCTGATGCATATCAACGGTGAAATGGTTCCTCCGTCAAGGCTGGTGGCGGGAGTTCCTCCTGCACTGGAGCATATAATCATGAAGTGTACTGACAAATATCCTGTCAACAGATACGCTTCGGCGGACGAGCTGATAGAAGCTCTCAACAATCTGGAATTCGTGGGAAGCGTAGTGGGAAATTCAGTGCTGATGGGCGGCACCAACAACGGCAGGACAGATTCCAGAACAAGAGGCCCTATAGCAGAGACCGACTACGATGACGGAGAAGACTACGAAGACGAATATGTGGAGGACAGAGGCAAGAACAATAAAAAGCCGATGAACAAGAAGAAAAAGATTGCGATAATCTGCGGTGCAGCAGCCGTTGTTGCAATAGCGCTGTTCGTAACTCTTGGATTCGCATTCGGACTGTTCGGCGGCAAGGAGATAGAAGCACCTTCATTCAAGAACATGACTCTTCAGGAGGCTCAGGATGCTGCGGAGGAATACGACGTAAGGATCAAAAAAGGCGAGGAGGTCGTGAGCGAAGAGGTTGAAAAGGGCAGAATAGTTTCACAGGACCCTGAAGCAGGAACGAAGATAAAGACGGGAAGCACCATAACCGTAAATATAAGCATAGGTCTGGGAGACGGCTCAGTACCTGATCTATCAGGAAAGCTGGAGAACGAGCTGGAGGCATATCTGGAGGCTGTGGGCTTCAAGTTGGGCAATGTCACCACAAGACCTGGAGAGGAGCCGGAGGGCACGGTAATAGATCAGGATCCGGCACCGGGCACAGAGGCTGAAAAGGGAACGGCCATCAACGTTGTGGTCAGCGACGGTTCAAAGGCCAAGGCCATAATGCCGTTTGTAACGGGAATGACCCTCAGCGAGGCATCATCGGCCATCGCAAATGCCGGCCTCACCGTTGGAAACGTAACATATGATTACAGTGACACATACGCCAGCGGAGAGGTTATGTGGCAGCAGTACGAAGGTAATGCACAGAAGGAAAGAGGAACCTCGGTCAAGCTTATCGTCAGCAAGGGAAAGAAGCCTGAGGCAACGAAGCCTTCTGAGCCTGCCGGGGAAGAGCAGTAGTATATGAAGATGACAGATCCTTTAAAAGGTTTGATCGTTAAAGGAATCGCCGGATTTTATTATGTAAAATCCGGCGATGAAGTATTTAGATGCAAAGCGCGCGGTGTCTTCAAGCAGAGGGATATAAAGCCTGCGGTGGGAGACGATGTGGTGATGGAAATCATACCTGACAATGATGACAGCCTGATAACGGAGATCCTGCCGCGAAAGAATTGTTTCATAAGGCCGTTCATAGCCAACGTGGACTGCTTTGCCATCGTTATGGCGGCAGCAAGGCCTGATCCCATACAGCAGGTACTGGATAAGTTTCTGGTGATGGCAGAAAAAAACAATACAGATATCGTCATATGCATCAATAAATGCGATCTTGCGGGAAATAATAAAAAAGCCAAAGGCAGAAGGGCTGCCGAAAACATAGAAACGCTTAAACGAATATACGAGCCCATCTACCCTGTCGTATGCATCGACAGCATCGGCGGAACGGGCTTTGATGCGCTTAAGGAGCTGATAAAGGGGAGGCGTACAGCGCTGGCAGGCCCTTCCGGAGTAGGAAAATCCACCATTCTCAACAGGCTTCTGCCTGAAGCCGAGGCGGAGACAGGCAGCATCAGCGAAAAATCACAGCGTGGCAGACATACCACGAGACATTCGGAGCTTTTCGCCATTGACGAAGAAGGTAGCATGCTGTTCGATACCCCGGGCTTTACATCATTTGACATACTTGAGGCGGAGGAGGATGAGCTTCAGCATCTGTATCCCGATATTGCAGCCCATCTGGGCGGATGCAGATACAGCAACTGCAGGCACATAGCGGAGCCCGACTGTCAGGTAATAAAAGCCGTTGAAGACGGAAGGATAGATATCAGCAGATATGAATCATATAAGGCGTTATTGAATGAAATAAAGGAAACAAAGCAGTATTAGGAGGATATGATAATGATACAACTGGCTCCATCCATATTGTCAGCTGATTTTTCAAGGCTGGCCGAAGGCGTTGGAATGATAGAAAGAGGCGGCGCCCATCTTATTCATGTGGATGTGATGGACGGGCATTTTGTTCCCAACATAAGCTTCGGCTCCACTGTGATGAAGAGCCTCAACGGCAAGACTAAGATGCCATACGACGTGCATCTTATGATAGAAGACCCAGACAAGTACCTGGAGGACTTCGTTACGGATCAGACTGAGTACATCACCGTCCATCAGGAGGCATGCATACACCTCAACAGGACGGTGCAGCACATAAGATCACTGGGGGTTAAGGCCGGAGTTGCATTGAATCCGGCAACGCCGCTGTGTGTTCTCGACTACATTCTGGAGGATGTGGACATGGTTCTGATCATGTCAGTGAACCCGGGCTTCGGAGGACAGAAATTCATAGGCTCGGCTCTCCACAAGATCAGAGACCTGAGCAAAATCAGAAAAGACAGGAACCTTGATTTCAAAATAGAGATCGACGGAGGAATAACCATAGATAACGTAAAAGAAGTTACAGATGCAGGTGTGGATATCGTAGTTGCGGGATCATCGGTATTCGGAGCGGAGGATCCCGAAAAACGTGTCAGGAGCTTTCTTGACATATATCGCAGCTGACCGTAGAAGGAGGGTATTATGAGAGTTGTTCTTGATGGAATGGGCGGAGATAATGCGCCTGCGGAAATAGTTAAGGGTGCAGTTGAGGCCGCATCGATCATAGATCATGAAATACTCATCGTAGGCAATGAGAAGCTTATCGAGGAAGAACTGAAAAAATGTAAATATGAAGGGAATCAGATAAAGATAGTTCCGGCAGGTGAGGTCATAACCATGGAGGATAGTCCTGTAAAGGCCATCAGAAGAAAGCCGGATGCATCCATGGTAGTGGGACTGAATTTGATAAAAGACGGAGAAGGCGATTTGTTCATCTCCGGAGGAAACACGGGAGCCCTGGTAGTCGGCTCAAGACTTATACTGGGCAGGATAGACGGCATAGACAGACCGGTGCTTGCCAGCATATATCCATGCCTTGGAAAGCAGGCATCTCTGCTGGTGGATGCCGGCGCCAGCTCGGAGGCAAAGGCGCAGAACCTGCTGGAATACGGCCTCATGGGCAGCATATATGTGGAAAAGGTATGGGGACGCATTGAGCCAAGCGTAGGTCTTGTGAATCTGGGCGTTGAAGAAAGCAAGGGAACCAGCGTGACGAAAGACGCATATCAGAGGCTCAAGCTGGCACCGCTGAATTTCATAGGAAATGTTGAGGCCAGAGAGGTCCCTGTTGAAGCGTGTGATGTCATAGTATGCGACGGCTTTGTGGGAAATGTTATCCTGAAGCTTTCAGAGGGCCTTGCCATGAATATACTCAGCGTAGTAAAGGGCAAGCTGATGACTAACATAAAGACCAAGCTGGCTGCCGTTATGCTGAAATCACAGCTGATGAGCCTGAAGGAGGACTTCGATTACGAGGAATACGGCGGTGCGCCGATACTGGGTGTAAACGGACCGGTGATAAAGATCCACGGCTCATCAACTGCCAGCGCAGTGAAGAACGCCATAATAAAGGGCATACCTTACAGTGAGGAAAACGTGGTGGAGATCATCAGAAAATCAATGCTGGACGTTGCCGAAACCATCGAGATAGAGGAAGAGGAGTAGCCTGATGGATGATATCAAGCAGCTTGAAGGAAAACTCGGATACATCTTCAATGACAAGAGCCTTTTGAGCAATGCTGTTACACACAGTTCATATATCAAGGAGCATGGAAGAGAATGCATGAGCAATGAACGCCTCGAATTTCTGGGCGATGCATTCTTTGACGCCATAATAGGTGAAGAATTATACAAAATCTTTCCTCAGAAGGAGGAAGGATTTTTGTCTCGAGTGAGGGCTTCGCTGGTATGCGAAAAATCTCTGGCCAGGGCAGCCGGAAAGCTTGACATAGGCGAATATATTATGATGGGCAACGGCGAGGAGAGAAACGGCGGAAGGAAGCGTCCGTCCATACTTGCCGATACCATGGAGGCTCTGATAGGAGCAGTATATCTTGACGGAGGCTTTGAAGCAGCCAAGGCAGTGGTGCTGGACGTATTCAGGGACTCCATCGATGATGCGGTAAATGGCAAATACATCATAACGGACTATAAGACAGCCCTTCAGGAGAAGCTGCAGAGCGAAAAAATCACCGATATAAAGTACGTGCTGGTGGGTGAAACAGGTCCGGATCACGACAAGACCTTCAAGGTTCAGCTCATGGTGGACGGTATACCGACCACCACAGGAGAGGGGAAGAGCAAAAAACAGGCGGAGCAGAATGCTGCTGAAGCCATGATCGAAAGGTAACATCAATGTATTTTAAAAAAATTGAAATGCACGGGTTCAAATCGTTTGCCGAGCCTGTGATTATAGAATTCAATGAAGGAATAACGTGTATCGTCGGCCCCAACGGCAGCGGAAAGAGCAATATAAGCGATGCCATCAGATGGGTTCTCGGTGAGCAGAGCCCAAGGATGCTCAGAGGAGGAAAGATGGAGGAGGTTATATTCTCCGGCACTTCCAACAGAAAATCCAGGGGTATGGCGGAGGTCACGCTGGTAATAGACAATGAGGACGGAAGTCTTCCCATAGACTACAAGGAAGTGGCCATAACAAGGAGGATGTTCAGATCGGGCGAAAGCGAATACCACATAAATGGGAATCAGTGCAGGCTCAGAGATATTCGTGAGCTGATAATGGATACAGGCATCGGCGTAGACGGATATTCCATCATAGGACAGGGAAAGATATCCGACATCATAAGCAGCAAGACAGAGAGCAGACGTGAGATCTTCGAAGAAGCTGCCGGCATCGTGATGTACAGGACCAAGAAGGCTGAATCGGAGAGAAAGCTAGCTTCAACTGAAGCCAATATGGAGAGAGTAAGGGACATCATCGGGGAGATCGAGGGTCGTATCGACGGCCTGAGAGAGGACAGCATCAAAGCCAGGGAGTATATACAGCTTCGGGACAGATACAAGGAGCTGGAGATTAACATAGTTCTGAAAAACATAGAAAACCTTCAGGCGAAGACGAAGTACATGCAGGAGGATCTTGATGAACTTCAGGCCTCTCTGAATAACGCAGAAACGAAGAAAAAGCAGCTGGAAGATGAGCTGGCAGCCCACAGTGAAAAGAATGACAGCCTGGAAGCTCTGTCGGTGGAAACAAGACAGAAGCTGCTTGCTGCCATAGAAGAGCTGAATTCCATGGTGAACAAGGGCCAGGTTGAGAGAGAAAGACTGGCTGCCATCGATGAAAACACGGAAAGGCTTCATAAGGAAATCGGCTCGCTGACGGAAAAGCGCATCAACGAGGCAGCCGGGATCAGGCAGCATGAAGAACAGCTGGCAGATATCAAGGGAAGGCTTTATGAAAAGGGAAGGCTCTTTCATGAAAAGGAAGCGGCCTATGAAAAGCTGGCGGAGGAAAACGAGGAGCTTCGCATACAGACTGATAAATACAGCGAAGATATGATAAGGCTGGCGGGAGAAATCAGCTCTGCAAACGCTGAGATAAACAGTCTTAAGCTGCTCCAGGATACCATGGACAGAAGACAGTCGTCCCTCAATGAAGAGAAGGAGAGTGTCGGAGACAGCAACAGAGATACAGTAGACCGTCTCAACAATATAAGACGTGAGAGGAAGGAGCTGGAGGGCATCCTGGCAGATAGAAGGGAACGCTCTCAGCAGATGCGGGAAGATTTTGAAGCCCGGAGGAAAGAGGAACGTGCCCTTTCCGAAAAGGCAGAGGAGCTGAGGGTTTCCCTCGGAAAGCTGGACGCCAGAAAGAAGACCATCGAGGAGATGGAAAGCAACTACGAAGGCTACAACTATGCAGTAAAGCATGTGATGAAGTCGGGTCTGTCGGGAATACACGGTGTAGTGGCTGAGCTCATAGAAGTGCCGGCGGGATACGAGACGGCCGTTGAGACAGCCATGGGAGCATCTCTGCAGCATATAGTCTGCGACAACGACAGCAGCGCCAAGGCGGCCATAAGATCATTGAAGGAAAGCAGAGCCGGAAGGATGACATTCCTGCCGGTAAGCTCCGTCAGAGGAAGCCGCAGCAGAGAAGGCAGACTTTCCACGGAGAGAGGCTTTATAGGCTTTGGACCTGACTGTATCAAGTATGATGGAACATATAAAAACATAATAGAATACCTGTTGGGCAGAGTTGTCATCGTCGATGACATGGACAATGCCGTCGCAATGTCAAAGAAGGCCTCAGGCGTCAGATTCGTGACCCTTGACGGCGAGGTTATCAACGCAGGAGGCGGTATCACCGGCGGAAAATACAAAAACAAGACAGCCAATATTCTGGATAGAAAGGCAGAGATAAAAGCTCTCCACAGGGAGATAACGGAAAAAACGGAGGAGCAGAAGGCGGCAGAAGAAAAGCTGGCGGCTTTGCGTAAGAGCATCGCAGGCTTTGACGATGAGATTCGGCTCATGGATGACAGCCTCAAGGAGGCGGAGAGAAATCTCATCGCCAAGGAAAACGAGGAAAAGTTCACAGAGAACACCCTCAAGGATATGAAGGTAAGCGGCGAAAAGCTGGCCAGGGAGCTGGAAAACATCAGAGCTGAGAAGGATAATTCTCAGGATATGATAGATAAGCTGGGCAAAAAAATCGCAGAGGGAAGAAAGACCATAGAAGAAACCGAGAATGCGTATGAAGTCAAGATGGAAGAATATATGCAGCGGAAAGAGATACTGAATGCGATAAGTGAAGAGATAACAGCAGCCAGAATAGAGATGAGCAGATGTAAGAGCGAGCGGGAGCATACGGAATCCATGATGAGTCGCATAGCTCTGATGATAGAGGAGCTGGACAGCGATATAAGCGCCAGAAGGGAGCAGCTTGAGCGACTCTCTGAGGAACGCGGGAGTATAACCTCGGACAGCGGAGATATGGACAGCCTCATCTCGGAAAAGGAAAAGGAAAAGAAAGCTCTGGAGGAAAGTCTTGAGAAGATCACGGAGGAAAAGGCAGAGGCAGCTCGTGATGTCGCAGCTCTCAATTCCGAAAAGGAAGCCGTGAACTCGAAGATGGCAAGCCTTCAGAACCAGAAATACGAGCTGGAGATAAAGAACGCCAGAAACGAGACGCAGCTCGATACATACAAGGACAGGCTCTGGGAGGACTTTGAAATATCCTATATACAGGCGATGGAGTTCAAGAGCGACGATTTCGTCATGTCATCTGCAGTCAAGGAGAACAGGCAGATCAAGAACCGCATGAAGGAGCTGGGCGAGGTGAACATCGGAGCCATAGAGGAATACGAAATCGTCAAAGAACGATACGATTTCCTGACGGGGCAGCAGGCTGACATACAGCAGGCCATGGACAGCCTTACGGGGATCATCGACGACATGGACAAGACCATAAAGCTCAGGTTCAAGGAAAGCTTCGACAAGATCGTCATCAATTTCGAGGAGACCTTCAAGGAGCTGTTCGGAGGCGGTCACGCAGAGCTGAGACTCAGCGATGAAAGTGATCCTCTAAGCTCGAATATAGATATCATCGCACAGCCGCCGGGGAAGAAGCTGCAGAATATAAACCTTCTGTCCGGAGGAGAGAAGACATTGACAGCCATAGCGCTGATGTTTGCAGTTCTCAAGGCGAAGCCTACACCGTTCTGCATACTGGATGAGGTGGAGGCGGCTCTGGACGATGCCAATATAGAAAGGTTCATAAGCTGTCTGAGAAAATTCTACGATATACAGTTCACTCTGGTAACACACCAGAAAGCCACCATGGAGCATGCAGATGTGCTCTACGGTGTGACGATGCCTGAAAAGGGAGTATCAAAGGTGCTGTCTTTGAGCCTTGAAGACGGCTTTGAAATATAAGGAAGCAGGGAGAATATAAATGCTGAGAGAAGAAAAAAAATCTTTTTTTGGAAAGCTTTCACAGCGTATAGGCGATGCGCTGATGGCAAGACCGACGATAGATGAGGACTTTCTGGATGAGCTGGAGGAGATTTTGATAACCTCCGATATAGGCATGGAGACTACCATGAAGATAGTCGAAACGCTGAGAAAGGAAATCAGGTCAAACAACCTCACGAAGCCTGAGGTCATAAAGATCAGGCTGGGCAAGATAATAGCCAGCCTCATGGATAAGCACGAGGCTCACGGACTGTGTGAGGATACTCCGCTGGTGATCCTGATGATAGGGATCAACGGAGGAGGAAAGACCACCTCCATCGGCAAAATAGCCCACAAGCTGAAAAAGGAAGGAAAGACTGTTATGCTGGCGGCTGCCGACACCTTCAGGGCAGCGGCAGCAGAACAGTTGGGGATATGGGCTGACAGAGTAGGCGTCAATCTGATAAAGCACAGAGAGGGTGCAGATCCGTCTGCAGTAATATACGATGCCATACAGTCTGCCAAATCCAAGAATATAGATGTGCTCATCTGTGATACTGCAGGAAGGCTGCAGAACAAGAAGAATCTCATGGATGAGCTGAACAAGATGAATAAGGTAATAGGCAGGGAATTTCCTGAGGCGTCGAGAGAGAATCTTCTCGTGCTGGATGCCACCACGGGGAAAAACGCTGTTTCACAGGTAAAGGAATTCGGCGACGTGGCAGATATCACCGGCATAGTGCTTACCAAGCTGGACGGCACGGCAAAAGGAGGTATCGTAGTCACCATAGCTGATGAGTTCGACATGCCTGTCAAGTTTATAGGAGTAGGTGAAGGAATCGAGGATCTGAAGGAATTCGATCCGGCTGAATTTGCGGAAGGAATTTTCAATGAGTAAACCTTTGGTGGCCGTAGTCGGAAGGCCGAATGTGGGAAAATCGACATTATTCAATAAAATAGTAGGCAGAAAGGTGTCCATCGTGGAGGACACACCGGGAGTGACGAGAGACAGGATATATGCCGAGGCCGAGTGGGCAGGAACGCATTTTGCGCTGATAGACACGGGAGGCATAGAGCCTGACAGCAAGGATATAATACTCTCGCAGATGCGTGCGCAGGCGGAAATCGCCATGGATACAGCCGATGTGATACTTTTCATGACGGACGGCAGGGAAGGCGTCACAGCATCGGACAGAGAGGTGGCGTCCATGCTGATGAAAACAGGCAAGAAGGTGGTTCTGGCTGTCAACAAGATAGACAAGACGGTGCTGCCGGATGATTTCTACGATTTTTACGAGCTGGGGCTGGGCGAGCCAATTCCTGTTTCTGCCGCCAATATGCTGAATCTTGGAGATCTTCTGGACAGGATAATAGAGGAGTTCCCGGAGAATGCAGGGCAGGAGGAAGAGGACGATATTAAGATCGCCATGATAGGAAAGCCGAATGTAGGCAAATCCTCACTGATAAACAAGCTGTTGGGAGAAAACAGAGTAATCGTTTCGCCTATAGCGGGAACCACAAGGGATTCCATCGACACTCCTTTTGAGCTGGATGGCGAAAAATATCTGCTGATAGATACGGCAGGTATCAGGAGAAAAAGCAAGGTCAACGAGGACATCGAGAGATTCAGCGTCATCAGGGCTGTTGCCGCCATAGAGAGATGCGACGTATGTCTCCTGATGATAGATGCACAGGAGGGCGTGACGGAGCAGGACAAGAAAATCGCAGGTATAGCTCACGAGGCAGGAAAGGGTATCGTGGTGGTGGTGAACAAATGGGATCTGATAGACAAGGACACCAACACGATGAAGGAATTCAGAAATACCATTGCCAGAGAGCTGACCTTCATGTCATATGCACCGAGCGTATTCATCTCGGCCCTCACCGGACAGCGTGTGGACAATGTCATAGCCATGGCCAAATACGTGGCTGAGAACAGAGCCATGAGAGTTCCTACGGGACAGCTCAACAATCTCATAGCAGATGCGACGATGATGAAGCAGCCGCCTTCCGATAAGGGAAAGAGGCTGAAGATATACTACGTTACGCAGGTGGGCGTAAAGCCGCCGCTTTTCTCGTTCAAGATAAATTCAAGACCTCTCATGCATTTCTCATATTCAAGATATCTTGAAAACAAGATAAGAGAGGCCTTTGGTTTTGAGGGTACGTCGTTGAAATTCGTATTCAGAGAAAAAGGAGAGAAAGAGGATGAGTAATATAGATGCCTTCGGGCTCGATATCGTTACGGCTGTCATCACCATAATAGCCGCATATCTGATAGGATGCATATCTCCCTCAAGCATGCTGGCTAAGGCAAAGGGCATAGACATCAGGAAGGAAGGAAGCGGCAATGCGGGAACCACCAATGCACTCAGGGTAATGGGCAAAAAGGCCGGCGTCATAACTCTTGTGATAGATATCCTAAAGGGTGTGATTGCAGTGCTGCTGGGCGAGCTTATCGGAGGACCTGTCACAGGCATGTGCTGTGCGGTGGCGGTTTTCTGCGGACACGTATGGCCGGCATTTTACAGATTCAAGGGCGGCAAGGGCGTAGCCACTGCCTTCGGCGCACTGCTGGGGATCAACCCGCTGCTGGCGCTGGCGGCTCTGGGAATCGTGATAATAGGAGTGTTGGTATCAAAGCGAATGTCTGTGGGCTCGATACTGGGAGCGGCGTTTTTCCCGCTGATATCGTTTTTTCTTGAGCCTGAATTCATAATACCGGGTACGGCGCTGGCAATAGCGGTTATAGTCAAGCACAGAGGGAACATAGTGAGACTCATAAACGGTGAGGAGCCTGTAATGAGCATATTTGAGAAAAAGGGAAGCAAGGATAAAAGCGGAAAAGAGGAGGAAGCCGGTGAGGCTGCAGATGCGGAAGAGTAATTTCGCAGTTAGGAGGATACATATGAAGAACATAGGCGTCATAGGAGCAGGAAGCTGGGGAACAGCGCTGGCAACTGTAGTTGCAGGCAAGGGAAACAACGTGAAGATATGGGATATTAACGAGGCGCATCTCATGTCCATGGAGGAGGCAAGAGAGAATGTAGACTATCTTCCGGGAGTGCCCCTGGACGATAATATAAAAATCGTATATACCACAGAGGAAGCGCTGAAGGATGCGGACGTGGTGCTTTTCTCGGCACCGGCCCAACATTTCAGAGCTGCCCTTTCCTCGGCGAAGGAATACATCGGTGAAAATGCGCTGATAATAAACGTGGCAAAGGGTATAGAGCAGAAGAGCCTGAAGAGAATGTCGGAGATCGCAGCAGAGGAGCTGGATATGGACAGGTACGTGGTGCTGTCCGGCCCTTCCCATGCGGAAGAGGTGGGACGAAAGCTGCCGACGACTGTGGCAGCTGCTTCCGGAAACCTCAAGGCTGCGGAGGATGTGCAGGAGCTGTTCATGACAGACAGATTCAGAGTCTACACGACTGAGGACGTAACGGGAGTTGAGCTGGGCGGTGCCCTTAAGAACATCATCGCTCTCGGAGCAGGAATATCGGACGGAATGGGCTTTGGAGACAATGCCAAGGCTGCACTGATGACGAGAGGACTGGCGGAGATAAGCAGGTTGGGGCTCAAGCTGGGAGCAAAGCCTGAAACCTTTGCAGGACTCACGGGGACGGGAGACCTCATCGTTACATGCACCAGCATGCATTCCAGAAACAGAAGATGCGGCATAATGATCGGAGAAGGCATGAGTCCCGATGAGGCTACGAAGAAAGTCGGAATGGTGGTGGAGGGAATGTTTACGACGGAAGCCGCCTACGAGCTGGCAAAACGTGAAAATGTTGAAATGCCTATAACGGATGCCATATACAGGACCATAAGAGGCGAGATAACAGCCTCGGAGGCGGTTGAGATACTCATGGGCAGAGAAAGAAAGCATGAGCAGGCATAGAGTTGATATTGGAGAAATAAGGATAGATGAGCTTACTTGAAGGAAAGAAATACAACATAATAACCTTTGGGTGTCAGATGAACGAGCATGACTCGGAGACCATAGCGGGAATGCTTCAGGAAAAGGGCTGCACAGCGGTGGAGGACAGGAGGGACTCCGACATTACCGTGATAAATACATGCAGCATAAGGGAAAATGCCGACAAGCGCTTCTTCGGAACGCTGGGACAGCTGAAAAAGATAAAGGAAAAGAATCCTGAATATATAGCATGCGTATGCGGCTGCATGATGCAGCAACAGCATGTGATTGATACCATAAAGTCAAAATATCCGTGGGTCGACATAATATTTGGCACTCACAATATAGACAGCTTTCCCGATTTGCTGGAAAAAGTATACATGGAAAAGCAGAAGGTGATGGAAATACTAGATGACAGAGATGACATCGTGGAGGGCCTTCCTGCAAAACGTCTTTTCAGACATAAGTCATTTGTGAACATCATGTATGGGTGCAATAATTTCTGTACATACTGTATAGTGCCGTATACCAGGGGAAGGGAAAAGAGCAGAAGACCTGAGGACATACTGGATGAGGTCAGAAGGCTGGTGGCTGATGATGTCAAAGAGGTGACGCTGCTGGGCCAGAATGTCAATTCATACAGAGGCGTATCTGACAAAGAGGGAAGGGAATGGGATTTTGCCGACCTCATATATGCCTTGAATGAGATAGAGGGGCTTGAGCGCATACGATTCATGACATCGCATCCAAAGGATCTTTCCGATAAGCTGATACAGGCATTCATCGACTGCGACAAGCTGTGCAACTACATTCATCTGCCTGTTCAGGCAGGAAGCAGCAGGGTGTTAAAGAGAATGAACAGGAAGTACGACAGGGACGGCTATCTGGAGCTGGTCAGAAAGCTCAGGGCAGCAGTTCCCGGAATCACCATGAGCACAGACATCATCGTGGGCTTTCCGGGAGAGACCGAGGAGGACTTCCGGCAGACCATGTCTCTTGTCAGAGAGGTGGGATACGATTCTGCATTTACATTCCTCTATTCCATGAGGCAGGGAACTCCGGCAGCAGAGTATGAGGATCAGATTCCGGAGGATATAAAGCATCAGAGATTCAACCGTCTGGTGGATGCAGTCAATGAGTGCAGTGCTGCCAGAAATGCCGCTTATGTGGGAAAGATTGAGAAGGTGCTGGTGGAGGGCTTCAGCAAGAAGAACGATAAAACCCTTACAGGGAGAACAGAAGGCTTCAAGCTGGTGGACTTCGAAGGCGACGAGTCTCTCATCGGCCGGATGGTGGATGTGGAGATAACGGAAGGCAAGACCTTCAGCCTTACAGGAAGACTCGTGAAAAAATAATCTCAACAGGAGTGTTAAATAAGAATAAATACAGACCTTTCCAAATATACTGTAGTGATTTACAGTCAAGTACATGGGGAGGTTTTTATTTTGGAAAGCATGAACATATATGAAAATATAGCCAGGCGAACAGGCGGCGACATCTATATGGGAGTAGTGGGCCCCGTGAGAGCAGGAAAATCCACATTTATCAAGAGATTCATGGATCTGATGGTGCTCCCCAATGTGAAGGATGTATACGAGAAGCAGCGGATTATGGACGAAATGCCGCAGAGCGGAAGCGGAAGAACCATAACCACGACGGAGCCTAAGTTCATACCGGCCGAGGCGGTGACGCTGGAGCTGCCGGCAGATGATGTGACAGAGGCATCGGGAACGATGATGGCTTCCGGTGAATTATGGCTCAAGGTGAGACTGGTAGACTGCGTAGGCTATATGGTTCCAGGGGCTCTGGGCAGCACGGAGGATGGCGAAGCCAGGATGGTGGCAACGCCGTGGAGCGAGGAAAAGCTGCCGTTTCAGGAGGCGGCTGAAATCGGAACCGATAAGGTGATAAGGGAGCATTCCACCGTAGGTATAGTGGTTACTGCCGACGGAACGATAGGAACCATGGCGGCAGATGACTACGGTGATGCGGAAGAGAAGGTCATAAGACAGCTATGCCAGCTCCACAAGCCCTTTGTGGTTATAATGAATTCCACTGATCCGCAGGGAGGAGAAGCACGCAGGCGTGCCGGCGTGCTGTCGGAGAAATTCGGCGTTCCTGTCATAAGGATGGACTGCGCCAGGGCATCGGAAGCAGAGATGGCGGGACTTATGAACGAGCTTCTGGGACGGTTCCCTGTCAGAGAGGTGGCATTTACAGTTCCCGGCTATGTAGAAAGTCTTGACCCTGAGCATTGGCTCAAGAGAGAGCTGATAGAGAATATAAGATACTGGTCACATAGCTTTGAGACCGTAGACGATATCAGATCGGCAGCCTCGTCGCTGGCAGACGGGGAGCTGATAAAGAGCGCAGATATAAGAAGCATAGATATGGGAACGGGAGAGGTTGAGGTTCGCATAGATATGGCTCACGAGCTTTACTATAGCGTTATTACAGAGCTGATGGGAGAAAAGGTGGAGAACGATTATCAGTTCTTTGGGATGATCAGGGAATTCGCCGAAGCCAAGAGAGCATACGATAAGCTGAGGGGCGCCATGGAGCAGGTGGAAAGCTGCGGCTACGGTATAGTGGACCCTAAGCTCAGCGAAATGGTGCTGGAGGAGCCGGAGGTGTTCAGGCAGGGAAGCAAGTACGGCGTCAAGATCAGAGCCAAGGCGCCTACTCTTCACATCATTAAGACTGATATAACCACTGAGGTTTCACCTGTGGTGGGCAGCGAGAAGCAGTCGGAGGATCTGGTGGCCAGCCTCAAGGCGGAGATGACAGATTCGCCCAATGGAATATGGGATACCAATATTTTCGGAAAATCGCTGCAGGAAATGGTGTCTGAGCAGATGGGCAGCAAGATAGCTGCGGTGCCTGACAATATCAGAGGGAAGATGCAGAAATCTCTGCAGAAGATAAGCGACGAGGGAAAGGAGTACTTCATCTGTATAGTTTTGTAGCAATATGGATTAGTAATGATGTAAAAAACGGTATATAATAACTGTATGAACAACAAAGACGAAAATACACATATGAAAAACAACCTGGAAAACACACATGTGAATATCAAAGACAAAAACACATCCGAGCAGAATATCGTAATACTGGTGGTGATAATCACGGCGTTCATCACTACCTTCACCGGCAGCGCCCTGAATCTTTCCATACCTGATATAGGAGAGCAGTTCGGCGTCAGCGCCAACTTTGTGGGCTGGCTGGTGACGGGGTATACTCTGGCGGTGGCGGCGTTTTCCGTGCCTATAGGAAGGGTGGCGGATATAACGTGCAGAAAGACGGTTCTTGTGACAGGTCTGGTGATTTTCGTGGCCTGCTGCATAGCAGCCGTTTTTGCCGTGTCCATGGTGATGCTCCTAATGGTCAGGATAATACAGGGAATAGGCGCTGCCATGATATTCAGCACCAACACGGCTATTCTCGTCAGCTGCTTTCCTGCCGACATGAGGGGAAGGGTGCTGGGATATTCCATAGCGGCGACATATACGGGCCTTTCGGCAGGTCCTGTGATAGGCGGCTTTCTCAACCATAATCTGGGATGGAAGTCGATCTTCATTCTTACAGGCGTTCTGGGAGCAGTGGCACTGGCAGCAGCAGTTTTAAAGCTGCCGGCCGACAGGACGGAAAGCAGCGGAAGATCTCCCGATGCGGCGGGCAACATTATATTCATAGCCTTCATCATCATGGTGATGTACGGCTTGTCGGAACTGGGAAGCGGAGCTGCGAACGATGTGATCATCGCCGTCATACTGACTGCAGCCGGCCTTTTGCTGGGAGTTCTGTTTGTGAGACATGAGCTTAAGAGCGATGATCCTGCGGTGGATGTGAGATTGTTTGGAAAGAATGCGGGATATGCCTTTTCAAACTTGTCGGCGCTGCTGAACTACAGTGCGACCTTTGCAATAAGCTATCTGATATCCATATACTTGCAGGTGGTAATGGGGTATTCATCACAGACTGCCGGGCTGATAATGATATTTCAGCCTATAGTGATGGCTGTATTGTCTCCGGCGGCCGGCAGGCTTTCAGACAGGCTGTCGCCCTTCAAGATGTCATCTGCCGGAATGGGGCTGTGCGCATTGGGCTCAGGAATATTCATATTCATAGGACAGGATACGGGGTTGGCTGTGATAATTGTGGCTCTGCTGATAACGGGACTGGGGTTCTCACTGTTTTCATCGCCCAACACCAATGCGGTGATGTCCTGCGTCGATAAGGAAGACTACGGTGTAGCCTCCTCCATACTGGCCACCATGAGATCTATAGGACATACTCTCAGCATGGTAATAGTCACCATCATTGTGAGTCGGTACATGGGGGACATGCCGCTGACAGGTGCAGATCCACAGACGCTGGTTTCGGTCATCAATACGTCATTTATCATATTCACCGTCATTTGCGGGGCAGGAGTATTCATATCGCTTAAGAGAAAATGATCTGCACTTTTCTTTTGATATGGGAAAGATGTGATGCGAGGAATTTCACAGTCATATTTTAGTACATTCCTTGTTACGGCGTATCCGGAAAGCTTCCGGAGCTGCGGTTTCCTGACAGATATGAACGGAGGTACATCTTCTCGCCTTCATGGTGAAAGCTGAAGCCGATGTTGGAGCCTGAGCTGGTGGTATATCCGCAGTCCTCCCAGTCGATGAATGAATCTCCCATGGATGAAAGAAAATAAGGCAGGCTGAAATTGTTTTCAGAGCATGTGGGATATTCTCTGAGGAGATTTTCCATTGACTTCCTTCCGTTTTCAAAATAAAAGTAGGTGCCCAGCTTGAGGGCATCTTTTTTCATGTAAAGCGCCAGCTCGTCGTAAAGAAATGTGTCGTGATAGAAATTATGCTCGTTTACGGCGAAGTAATCTATGTTGAGATCCACGCAGCCGGGATTCAGAGGGAGTCTTGTGCTGCTGTCTCCGATGAAGAGTATGTCGAGACCGCAGCCCTGCCTTTCCATAAGGGACTTGTACATGGATAGCATTTCGGGATATTTATCCACGACTATATAACGCCCTGCCGGATCCAGGTGCTGCTGGTTGTTATGCATGAAAAACCATGCGTTTATGTACGTTTCCAGTACGACCTTGCCGGAAAGCTCCATGGAGCTGAGCTTTTCGCTCATCCAGTTGTAGGAACGCTGAAACAGACTGATGAGGGCAGGAGGCAGGTCCTTGTACAGCTTGCGCTCCAGATCAGGCGTATCATATCTGTCCTTGTTTTTATTTGGTGTAAGCAGGATGCCGTTATCGATGGCGGCCGCATAGCCGCAGGAGCATTTCAGGCTGCCGTGGAATATGTATCTCATGTCCATGGAGACGTCCTCCAGAGCGAAGCTGCCTCCGCATTCAGGACAGCACAGCAGCCCCAGCATGCTGACAGGCACTCCTGCAGATGCGGTGCTTTCGGGAAGCATTGCGTTCAGCTGTGATATCTTCCTTTCCAACGCAGATATGTTCTGCTCCATGCGGCGCTTTTCCACCTTAAGCTGATTCAGCTTCGTATTATATATTTTTCTCAGATCTTCGATATCCTGACTTACTGCCAGACCTGAGATCCTGTAGAGCGACAGGACCTTATGGATCTCCTTCAGCGAGAAATTCATCTCCTTCAGCTCAAGGATCAGCTCAAGATCGCTGAGAGTCTGCTGATCGAATACATACTGACCTCCCGGCCTCTGTGGAACGAGAAGCCCGTAGTTTATATAGTAGTATATATTGTCCACCGAAATACCGTATTTTTTCGAAACCTGACCTATCCTCAAACCGCTGTTCTCCTTTATTATCAATGAGTGATAAGAATTATATAATGGCATGATATCATAAACCTTGAGTATACTCAAGGTTTTATTGAAAGCTCCTTGTTTTTGACAGTTGACAAGGAGGCAACTCAATAATGTATTATCGTATTAAAGCGAAGAAGGGAGGAGAATGACAGCTATGAAGATCATCAAAGGCTCCAGAAAGAGAACTGAAGCTGACAGAAGCAGGCTCAGAGATACGGTGAGCGAGATAATAGATAATGTGATGAAAAACGGGGATTATGCCCTGATGGAATACAACATGAAGTTTGACGACTGCCGCCGTGATGCGCTGAGGATATCCAGAGAAGAGATAGACGCAGCCTATGCCAAGGTGTCTGAGGCGGAGCTTGAGGATATAAAGAAGGCAGCGGCGAATATACGCGCCTTTGCAGAAGCACAGAGAGAGACGGTGGGAGAGCTCAGGGATTTTTCTCCTTCCGAGGGAATCCGTCTGGGTCACAGAGCAATACCTGTGGACTCATGCTGCTGCTACGTGCCGGGAGGCGGATACCCGCTGTATTCTACGGCTCTGATGCTGGGAATTCCTGCAAAGGCTGCAGGAGTCAGGCGAATTACAGCATGCTCGCCGGTGATAAAGGGAACGACTGAGATACACCCCAAAACACTGGTGGCAATGGACGTGGCAGGGATAGATGAGATATATGCGGTGGGAGGAGCACAGGCGATTGCGGCCTTTTCATATGGAACTGAGCAGATCAAGCCTGTAAGCCTTATCGTAGGACCCGGGAACAGTTTTGTGACGGAAGCCAAGAGACAGTGCTACGGCAAGGTGGGAATAGATTTCGTGGCCGGACCAAGCGAGGTGCTCGTGATAGCTGACGGGCAGGCGGATCCTGAGATAATAGCGGCAGATCTGCTGGCACAGTCGGAGCACGACAGGGAAGCCAAGGGTCTGGTGATCACTACGGATGAAAAGCTGGGATACGCCATAGAGGAGGCTGTAAAGGCGCAGCTTCCGACTCTAGATACCGAGGAAATTGCGGCAGCGTCCTGGGAGGCATACGGAGAGATCCTGCTGACCGAGTCTCTTGAGGAGGCTGTGGAATATGCCAATGAATATGCTCCGGAGCATCTGGAGGTCAACGTGGAGGAGAGCAGGACCGATGATGTAGTGGCTGCACTGAGAAACTACGGCTCGCTGTTCATCGGCGGCAATACAGCCGAGGTGTTCGGAGACTACGCATCGGGAACAAATCACACGCTGCCTACGCTGGGTGCTGCCAGATATACAGGCGGAGTATGGGTGGGAACCTTCCTGAAGATATGCACCTACCAGACCATGACGACGGAAGCCATGATGGGAATAGCACCGCTGGTTTCAGGACTGGCCAGAGGCGAAGGCCTCACCGGACATGCCAGAGCTGCGGAAATAAGAATGGAAAAAAACGGCGGCAAGGTATGAAAAATACATTGACAGCAAAATTATACAGAAAAGACGATCGCACGGTGAAGCACGATGGAGTATGATACGGCAAGCTGTTCGATGAGACGAAAACAATGACAGGAGCCTGTAATGGATTCTGCCGAGAGGAGAAAAAGATGGAAAATCAACTTTTGAAAAGAAGCTTCGGAATGAGAGAAGCGGTGACCATCACTGTCGGTACGGTGGTTGGAGTAGGTCTTTTCACAACGGGAGCCAATGTAGTGGGAATGATGGGCTCATCGGTGATAATAGCGACCTTCGTTGCCATGCTGGTAAGCGTATATCCGGCGCTGCTGTACGCCGAGATGGGCGCTGCTCTTCCTTATGCCGGAGGTACATATAAGTATGCGTCCCTGGGGATCGGCAGACCATTCGGTATGCTGGCAGGATGGAATTTTATAATATCTCTGGTGGCTGTAACAAGTGGAGAAGCGCTTGCTTTCAGCTTCTACTTTAAAACATTTATGGGCGCCATAGGTGTAGAAATAGGCGGCGGCGGAACCAGCGACATCATCATCGCATGCATAGTAATAGTTCTCTTCATGGTGCTGAGCGTGGGAGGCGTTGAGATAACAGGCCGCCTTCAGAACGGATTCATGTTTTTCTTCTGGGGCGTTGCCATCATATGGTTCATCCTCATGATACCGAATGTGGGACTGTCTAATTTTGTTCAGCTTCCTGAATACGTGGACTTTTCAGCCGGCGGCTTCATAGGCATGGTAGCGCTCATATGGTGGTGCTTTGCAGGTTTTGAAACGTGCTGCGCCATGGGCGAGGAGATAAGATATCCTCATATAAATATACCGAGAGCGCTGTTCCTTGCTCCGTTCATAGTGTTTGCGGTAAATGCCATATTCCAGTGGTTCCTGGTGGGCATAATGCCTGTAGATCAGCTGGAAACCATTTCGACTGCCGGTGCGCCTTATGCAGAGGCAATGTCGATAGCGGGAATTCTGGGCTTCCCTCTTGTGATGCTGGCGGCAGGTATCGCCTTCGGAGGAGACTTTTCGACGCTGAACTCCAGCATATCGGTTCCGCCGAGATATCTGTTCACGATGGCGAGAGACGGAGCGATGCCTAAGATATTTGCAAGGATACATCCTAAATACAAAACGCCATACGTGGCAATAATAACGTTGGGCATACTGACGGTGCTGCTGATAGCCACCAACTCGATGATATACATAGCTTCGCTGAGCCTCTTTGCGGATCTCTTCTATTACATAATAGGAATAATAGCCTGCGCCTTTTTAAGAAAAAGAAAGCCTGATCTGGCGAGACCGTACAGGGCGCCTGCTGTGATGATAGGAGCGCCGGTAAGTGCGATAATATATATAATCATGCTTACCCAGCTAGATAGGGAGGCATTCTGGACAGGTGTGATATGGTGTGCAGCAGGACTTGTGATCTTCTTCATATGCCAGAAGATGTACGGCAAGAATGGTGATGAGGAAATGGCTGAACAGATAATGGAGCATGTCGATCCGCCTGAAGAAGAGAGAAAAAGGATGGACAGGGAGTTTAAGATCTGGAGAGCCATCGTATGCGTGGCAGTGATAGTTGCCATTGCCCTTTATATAGTACCGTTCATATTCTGATGGAGGTTGTGCTCCCCATGGAGAATTGCGCTGCCGATGCGTTTGCTGCGGAAGCGGTGAATATAAACGGTAAAAACAAATCGGAAAAAACACCTAAAAAATAATAAAACGGAACCGGAAGGCTCTTGCGTAATTTACGTGAGACCTTCCGATTTCGTTTTTTGAGGAGAAAATGCGTCGCCTGCGAAAGGAAGAAACCGGTTTCGAGATGGAATAAACTCCATCTTGATAGAATTTCAAAAAAGTGCGATAATTAGTATACGCTCTGATATGAAGGGAGATATCATGAATATCAAACAAATTGCAAAAGCAGCAGGAGTCTCCGTTGCAACGGTTTCAAGGGTAATGAACCATCCTGAGAACGTGGCGCCGAAAACGAGAGACAAGATACTGAAAATAATGGAAGAAGAGGAATACAAGCCCAACTGGTTCGCTCAGGGTCTGAACTTCAACAAGACGAAGACCATAGGACTGGTAATTCCGCATATGCTGACATCAATGTACATGGAGATAGCAAAGGGCGTCGAGGACGTTGCTCAGCAGAAGGGATATATAACCTTCATGTGCAACGTGGAAAAAGATATGGAGCTTGAAAAGAGCTATATCGAGCAGCTTCTCACCAGACGTGTGGACGGCATAATACTGATGTTTTCTTCACTGGACGAAAGCTTCATCAAGTCAGTGGAGGCTCAGGGTGTGCCCGTCGTCATCATAGGGGAGGACAAGTGTGCCAGCGGCTTCAACACCGTGAAGGTGGACTGCAGGCTGGGAGCGGAGTCCATAGTTAGCAAGCTGATAGAGAATGGTCATGATACCGTCGGGATACTATGCGGAAACGATCCGAGACAGGAAACACTCGACATGCTTGAAGGATATAAAAATATCCTGAATAAGAACGGGATCGAAATATTGGAGGAATATATAAAACCGGTGGAAAATACCATAGAAGGAGGATATCTGGGTGCCAAGAAAATGATGGCGGATAAGCCTCCGCGAGCTATTTTCACCACCAGCGATGAAATCGCCTACGGCGCCATGGACGCAATAAAGGACAACAACATGAAGGTGCCGGATGACATAGCGGTGGCCGGATTCGGCAATTCCAGAATGTCAAATCTTGTGGAGCCGAAGCTGACGACAGTAGCGCTGCCTTTCCATAAAATGGGCGTATACGGTGCACGACTTCTGTTCGACCTCATCGAATACGAAGATAAGAGCGAAATGGACAGTAAGCCTGAGCCAAGGCAGATAATACTTCAGACCAAGCTGAGAATAAGAAAATCCTGCGGACATAAAGAAAGAATTGGAGAGATGTTTTGATGTTGAATACGAATTTTTTAGGACTGGAACTTAAGAATCCCATAATAATTGCTGCAGGCCCGTGGAACAGAGACGGTGAATCCCTTAAGGCCTCCATAGCGTCAGGTGCAGGCGCTGTGGTGACGGAGAGCATCATCAGCGACGCCATGCTGGATGTGCGTCCGAGGATAGCGTGTGATGAAAACGGAGCCCAGAACATAAGACTGTACAGCGATATACAGATCGAAGGATGGGAGAGGGAGATGGGCATCGCCAAAAGCAACGGCGGTGTGGTAATAGCCAGCGTTTCCGCCCATACTCCGTCGGAGCTGGTGTATCTTGCCAGCAAGCTGGAAAAGTTCGGGGCAGACGCAATAGAAATCTCCGTATCCAACCCCATGGGAGAAGGCCTTGAGGTTGTGGCATCTCATGCGAACATCATATATGAGATGACGAAGGAGGTAGTGTCTGCGGTCAAGCTTCCTGTCATAGTGAAGCTCTCTCAGAATACCACCAACATATCAAAGGTGGCAAAGGCTGTAAAGGCTGCGGGAGGCTCATGCGTCAGCGCCATAAATGCGGTAAGAGGCATACTGGGAGTCGATATAGAGTCGGCGCAGCCGGTGCTTTCCACATACGGAGGAATTTCCGGGGAATATATCAGACCTCTTGGTCTGGCGTCAGTGGCGACTATCTCACAGACGGTGGATATCCCCATCTGCGGCATAGGAGGAATAAAGAGCGGCAAACACGCCATCGAATATATGATGCTGGGAGCATCTGCGGTGCAGGTGGGAACTGCCGTGATGCTGGAGGGAAGAGACGCCGCCGGCAGGGTAGTTGCGGAAGTTGAGGAATGGTGCAGAGAACATGAGATACGCTCCATCGACGATATAAAGGGAAAAGCCCTTGAAAATCTGAAATCCTTCGATGAGATGAAAATAGAGCCTGCCGTGAGTACGGTGAAAAGTGTACCTTGCACGGAAAATTGCGAGAAATGCAGGATAGTTTGTTTATACGGAGCAATAAGAAAAGAAAAAGACACGGTTGTGGTGGATAGCAGTAAATGCAGCGGTTGCGGGCTGTGCACATTTATATGTCCGGTAAAAAAATTAAAACTTGAATGGTGATTTAACAAAAATAGCTTGAAATATTCTGAAAATATGATATTATGTATATACTGATATGTAACTGGTTACAAACCGGTCGCAACTATAGATTTCATCAAGTTAAAGGAGGATGAGTATAATGTATAAGTGTAGTTTGGAAAGAATGTCCGACAAAATCAAAACTTTTGCTCAGTTCGGCGATGCAGGCCACGGTGGTATCACAAGATATTCACTGTCAGCAGAGGCTAATATGGCAAGAGCTGAATTCAAGAGGAGAATGGAAGCTATCGGAGCAAAGGTTGAATGTGACGATGTAGCATGCATGTATGCTACACTGGAAGGTTCAGATCCTAACGCCAAGAGAATCGTTATGGGTTCACACTGCGACTCAGTTAAGAACGGCGGAAACTACGACGGCATCCTGGGCGTTATGACAGGTATGGAAGTTCTGGAAACGGTTGCAGCTGAAAACATTCCGCACAAGCACCCTCTTACAGCCATGATCTGGACAAACGAAGAAGGCTCACTGTATCCACCTGCAATGATGGTATCGGGAATAATCTGCCACGATTATCTGCCTGAATCACTGAAACCTAATTTCATGTACGAAAACATGATGAAGTCGAAGCCAATGGACGAATCACCTTATGCTAACTTTGGAGAAGCTCTTGCAGCATCACCTTACAAAGGAGCAAAGGAAAACAGACTCAGCCCTGACAAATACTGTGCAATGTTCGAAGCTCATCTGGAGCAGGGCCCTATCCTCGAAGATGCCGGAAATGAAATCGGTGCCGTACAGCTGGTAATGGGTATGTTCAACTACGGAATCAAGTTCACGGGATTCTCAGCTCACGCCGGTACATTCCCAATGGCAAAGAGACATGATGCTCTTCACGCTGCTTCCGCATTCATCGTTGAACTTCACAAGAGATATGATGAATACAACAAGGAAGTTGTTGCTGCAGGAATGCCTGAATTCGTATTCACAACAGGTGAAATCAATGTTCACCCTTGCATTCACACAGTAATTCCTGATGAAGCAGTAGTTTCACTGGACGTAAGACATCCTGAACCTGAAGTAAGAGCTAAGTGCATGGATATCCTGAAGGAAATGGCTGCTCAGGAATGGGAACAGTGCAAGTGCGAAATCAAGGAAAACTGGGTAAGAGACACAGTATACTTCGACGAAAGACTGGTTGGATTTGTTGAAGAATCAATGGAAGAAATGGGAGCAAAATGGCAGAAGATCCTGTCAGGAGCAGGTCACGATGCACAGTTCTGCGCATATGTTATCCCTACAACAATGCTGTTCGCAAGAACTAAAGATGGTCTTTCACACTGCGAGCCTGAACACGTATCTGACGAAGACTGCACAGCAGTAGCAACAGCAACTCTGAACGCAGTTCTCAAATGCGACGCTTCACCTGAGTTTTAATTAAGTTTAAGGTTTTCTAATCTTAGTTTGGTTTAGCTGTATTTTCAATAGACTTTCGAAAAAAAGCCTGCGGGAAATACAGCTTTTTATCATAAGCCATGAGTGAAAATGCCATAAGGAGGAATTAAATTGAGTAAAGTAGTAAAAGCAAAGTATACTGCTGAAGCTGTAGCCGGATTCGATCACAGAACCGCTATGGAAGAAGCAGCAAGATGCCTGCTGTGCCACGACGCACCATGCAGCCAGGGCTGCCCTGCTGGAACAGATCCTGCAAAGTTCATCAGATCCATCAGATTCAGAAATGTTAAAGGTGCAGCCGAAACCATCAGAGAAAACAATGTTTTAGGCGGAACTTGCGCAAGAGTATGTCCTTATGACAGACTGTGTGAAGAAGCATGTTCAAGATGCGGCATAGATAAGCCGATCCAGATTGGTAAGCTGCAGAGATATGCTATTGATCAGGAAAAGATCTTCAAGATGAAGATACTGAAGGCTCCTGCAAAGAAAAAGGCCGCAAAGGTTGCATGCGTAGGAGCAGGTCCTGCATCGCTGGCAGCTGCTGCTGAACTGGCAAAGGCCGGTTACAGAGTAACTGTATTTGAAAGAGAAGAAAAGCCGGGCGGAGTTCTCACATACGGAATCGTTCCAAGCAGACTTCCGCAGGCAGTGGTAGATCACGATATCGCACAGGTTAAAGGCCTCGGTGTGAAATTCGAATTAGGTAAGGAAGTAAAGGCTGCTGATCTGGAAGAATACGATGCAGTATTCGTAGGAGCAGGTCTGTGGGGTGCAAACCTTCCTAAGATCGAAGGAATCGATCTGGACGGAGTATATTCGGCAGTAGATTTCCTGAAGGCTGCAAGAACTCAGAAAACTGCTTTCGATCCCGGCAGGAAGGTTCTCGTAGTAGGCGGAGGAGACGTAGCAGTTGACTGTGCAGTATCCGCTAAGCTGCTGGGAGCTGACGATGTTAAGATCGTTTACAGAAGAACTCTCGAAGAGGCTCCCGGAAACATGACTGAATTCCAGTATGCTCTTACACTGGGAATCGGTATCACAACGGGAATGGCTCCTGATGCCATCAAGGGTACAGGCAAGGTAGAAGCAGTTGAATTCAAGGGCTTCAGAGATGAAGCTGCCAAGCTGGTTCTCAGCGCAGACACCATCGTATTCGCAACAGGCCAGACTGCAGAAGATATGAGTGCCGTTGCTCCTGTTAAGATTGCCGACAAGGGTCTGATCAAGGCTCCTAAGGGCAAGGCAGGCGGCAAGTACTTCGCAGCAGGCGATATTGTAAACGGCGGTAAGACTGTTGTTGAAGCAGTTGCAGCAGGTAAGGAAGCTGCAGACGCTATGATTGCTTACCTTGAAAAGAAAGGAGTGAAATAGAATGGCAATAAAGAAAGATTTATCGATTAACTATTTAGGAGTTAAATGTCTGAATCCGTTCTTCCTTTCATCATCACCGGTAGGCGGAAACTATGACATGGTTAGAAAATGCTACGAAACCGGTTGGGGCGGATGCTTCTTCAAGACAGTAGGTATCTTCGTAGCAGACGAATGCTCACCAAGATTTGACCAGACAAACAAGGAAGGTCTGCCTTGGCTGGGATTCAAAAATATGGAACAGATCTCAGATAAGCCGACTGAAAAGAACTTCGAGTTCATCTACAGACTGGTTAGAGATTATCCTGAACACATCACAGTGGCCTCCATCATGGGTTCATCCGTAGAAGAATGGAAGCAGCTGGCTAAGATGTGCGACGAAGCAGGCGTTAAGCTGATAGAAGGTAACTTCTCATGTCCTCAGATGACATCACACGATATGGGATCAGATGTTGGTACAAACAACGAGCTGGTTGAGACATATTCAAGAGCAGTTGCCGAAACTACAGATATCCCGTTCATCGCAAAGATGACTCCAAACTGCAAGAACATGGAAGAGCATGCAAGAGCTGCATTAAAGGGCGGCGCTGCTGCAGTATCGGCTATCAACACCATCAAGTCGATAACAAACATCGACTTTGAAAACAACACAGCAATGCCTGTAGTAGACGGAAAATCATCGATTTCCGGATATTCAGGAGCTGCTGTTAAGCCTATCGCTCTCAGATTCTGTACTCAGGTTCTTCAGGACCAGGGAATCCACGATATGGTCAAGGGCGGAAAGTACGACTTCGGTCACGGCATGGAAATGTCCGGTATCGGCGGTATCGAAACATGGAGAGACGCTGCTGAATTCCTGGCAGTAGGCTGCAGAAACATTCAGGTTACAACAGCTATCATGCAGTACGGTTACAGAATCGTAGAAGATATGATTTCAGGTCTGTCCCACTTCATGGATGAAAGAGGATATGACAGCCTTGAAGATTTCATCGGATGCGCTCTGCCAAACATCATTCCTGCAGAAGAGCTGAACAGAGATTACAAGCTGCTGCCTAAGTTCGACGACAAGAAGTGCGTTGGCTGCGGAAGATGCTATGTATCCTGCTATGATGCTGCTCATCAGGCCATCGACTGGAACGAAAAGAAGAGAAGACCTGAGCTGAACGACAATTGCGTTGGATGCCACCTGTGCCTCAACGTATGTCCTGTACAGGGCTGCATCACTCCTGGAGAAATCAAGTGGAAGGAAGGCAGAAACCCTTCAGAAATCGCATTCAAGAAGGAATATATCTAAGGAAGGACATGTTAAACTACATTTAAACATATCTTTAGTGGAAAAGGTCGCTGTCACGGCGACCTTTTCCATTACAAAAGCATGAGGAGCTTTAGAATCTCCAAAATATTATAGGATCTTTCCCATAGTTAAGGATACCACACCACAAACCCACGCTTACATTACTTCCAGAACATTAAATTTTGGAGGTACATCCCATGAAAAAACTTATTTCCTGCGAGTTTAATATCGACACCGCCTGTGTGGAACTGAAATATTCTGACGGCAGCGTGATTTCCATTAACTGCACCGCTGTTGAGGATGAGGTGGCAAATAGCCGTTTTCAGCGGTCTGAACTGGACTGGCTCATCTACAACGATCCGCTGTCCTATGCGGAGTTGATTTTAAATGGAGATCCAAAAGAATACTTGCGAACCGTCACAGAGATACCACCGTCAGATTTTGATTGATCGACAAAGCCGCCAGAGGCACATCCAAGGAATGATGCTTCTGGCGGCTTTTAATGTTTTGCTAATTATAATGCGTATATACTGCGTAGCTTTGACTCTGTTCTTGACCTTCAGAAAGGTAAAAAATGGAGTTCAAGAAAACCTTGATAGTAGATAAGAATTGGTCTATTTTCAAGAGTACCCAAAATTTTTTATGCTCTTCAAATCTTATCTGTTTTTAATGCGATATTTTAATGCCACAAAAAGCTTGTTAATACTATATTTTTGTGTTATACTGTTACTGATATACGGGAGGCGGTGGTGCTGTGAAAAGCTATAACGTGAAGGAAATCGCTGAGATGCTAAATACAAATCCCGAAACAGTTCGTCGCTGGATTCGTGACAAAAAGCTTGATGCAACTATTGTGTCTAAAAAGGGTGGTCACA
>CAUDEQ010000014.1 GCA_958448635.1 uncultured Bacillota bacterium
CATATATCCGATGATATTCCACGTATCGCCATACCACGGGATACATCTGTGGAATCGAGCTCATCTGAAGAGCATATATCCGATGATATTCCACGTATCGCCATACCACGGGATACATCTGTGGAATATGGAATCCTAAAACACCGTCTGGATAAAAATATGGTCCTGTCATAATTTCGGAGTCTCAAAATTGAGGTTGGGGAAGGTGTAATATGGAGACTTTCTCCTGATTATAAGAATTAAAACCTCCAAATCAGCAGTCGCATGGCGGTTGGTTGGAGATTCCTAAGGAAAAGAATTGTGAAAACACCTGTAAAGTCTCAAAATCAAGGGTGGACAGCTGGCGGATTTGAGATTATTTATGCCAAATGAACGTTGGAATGAAAAAAGTCTCAAAATCAGTGACTACATGGCAGCTTATTGGAGCTTTTCATTGCCGTGACAAGAATGAGCAGAAAATGTCAATGGCAGCATCTGTTGGAAAGCTGGCATACATGAAAGAATGTGCTTCAAGTCATCTTCGGCAGGCTTTTAAGGACAGGGATCGTAACGCTGAAAAGACATTGACCATAACGCAAGAATAAACTGCGGATCTTCAATGGAGCTTGGCATAAAGCTCGCCGTGCTTTTTACGACTTGAATTATGTGGTGGAAATGATATACTATTTAAGTTATGGAAGAGAAAATCATTTGCATGAAAAACGAAGCCGAAACAGTTGAATTCGGTGCGGAAATAGGCAGAAAGGCCGTGGCGGGAGCAGTCATAGCTCTTACGGGAGATCTGGGAGCCGGCAAGACCACGCTTACGAAGGCCATTGCAGCCGGCCTCGGTGTAGAGGATGTCATAACCAGTCCCACATTCAATATCGTCAAGGAATACGATACAGGGAGGCTTCCTCTTTATCATTTCGACGTTTATCGAATAGGCGATGAGGATGAAATGTACGAGCTGGGATACGAGGAGTATTTCTACGGGGAAGGCGTCTGTGTAGTGGAATGGGCAGATCTTATCCCTGAGCTGATCCCGGAGGAGGCAATTCGCATAAACATAGAGTACGGAAAAGAAGAAGGAGAAAGAATATATAAATGTATGTTTTAGCCATAGAGACCACCGGAGCATTTGCATCTGCGGCCCTGATGAGGGACGGTGAAATAATAGGGCATATAAAAGGAAATGACAGATTTTCTCATCTTCAGAATCTGATGCCACAGGTGGAAGCTGTCGTAAAAGAGAATAAATTGTCATTAGGCGATATGGATGTGATCGCAGTCTCTGTCGGACCGGGGTCATTTACAGGAATAAGGATAGGCGTATCTTCAGCCAGAGCTCTTTCGCAGGTGCTGGGGATACCATGCGTGGCGGTTTCAAGCCTTGAAGCATTGGCGCTGCAGGGCGGAGAATATGCGCATGGTAAGGCAGAGAAAGCGCAGAGTGATGAATGCGAACATCACTTGTCAGAGAAAGCGACCGGCGGCGTAGAGAAGTGCTCTTTGCTTATCTGTCCAATGCTGGACGCCAGAAGGAGTCAGGTGTATGCCGGCGGATATGTCATGAAGGACGGTTTGCCTGCTGAGGAAATAA
Organism: uncultured Bacillota bacterium; assembly: GCA_958448635.1. Classification (GTDB taxonomy): domain Bacteria; phylum Bacillota; class Clostridia; order Peptostreptococcales; family Anaerovoracaceae; genus Lentihominibacter. The sequence goes on from CAUDEQ010000014.1 coordinate 1,583, forward strand.
AGGCAGGCCCGTATATGCTGGAGGAGTTCATGGAAAAGGCTGCCGGATATCCTCGAATATTGTTATTAGGCGATGCGGTGGATTCCTATGGGCAAATGCTTGAAGGCATCAGGTCTGAAGGCACTGAGACGGCCCCTGAAAGCATAAGATATCAGGACGCAGCTTATGTGGCGAGACTGGGAGCAGAGAGCTTTAAAAGCGGCGGCGGGTTGGACTACAACAGCGTAAAGCCTGATTACATGCGGCTTGCCGAGGCCGAGAGAAAGCTGCGTGAAAGACAACAGAAAGGCTGATGAGATTAAATGGCGGATGTTATCATAAGACAGGCCGATGTGGGCGATGTGGATGATATATACGAGATAGAGAAGCTGTGCTTTCCGGACCCGTGGAGCAGGGAATCACTCATCTACGAGATGGAAGAAAATCCAAGAGCCTTTTACATTGTGGCTCAGTTGGAGGAAAAGGTCGTAGGCTATGCCGGGCTTTGGTGGATAGGCGACGAAGGCCATATAACCAACGTGGCGGTGAAGCCGGGATACAGGCACAGACACATAGGCATGGGCATAATACAGGTGATGATAGAGTTCACCACGGAGGAGGGAATGATGCACCACACTCTGGAGGTGAGACGCTCCAACGATGCTGCTATAAATCTTTACAGGAAATTCGGTTTTGAAGTGGAAGGCGTCCGTAAAGGGTATTATGTGAACAACGGAGAGGACGCACTCATCATGTGGAGGCATCAGGCGGATGCGGACAAAGCCGGCGAAATTTAGGCATCGGAAATGATATAAAAGTACAGCAGAGCATATTTAGGGGCTGTAAAGAAAGGCAAAAGAATAGAAATACCGCCTTTTGAAGATACTAGTATAGATACCATTATTTTCAGGAGGGGCGTATGGATAGATTTTCAGGCGGCGTAGCCGGCGAAAACATGAATGTAGTATATTCGGGGTGCAGGGATTTTGAAAGGCGAAACGATTTTGATGTGTTCAGTATGAGCGACTATACATCCTGTGAGAACTGCAGGCATTTCAATGAAGAAAACAGGTGTGTAAAAAAGAGAGAGAAGGAACGATACGATCTATGAAAGACGGAAAACTTATAACATTGGCAATAGAATCGAGCTGCGATGAAACGGCGGCTGCTGTGATGGCAGACGGCAGGGAAGCGCTTTCCAGCATCATCTCGTCGCAGATAGACATACACAAGCAGTATGGAGGCGTTGTGCCGGAGATCGCATCCAGACACCATCTCGACAATGTGAATACGGTGGTGGATCAGGCGATGGAGGAGGCGAGCGTCAGCTTTGATGACGTGGATATGATAGGCGTAACCTACGGCCCGGGACTTGTGGGCGCTCTTCTCATAGGACTCGCCACAGCCAAGGCATATGCGCTGGCCAAGGACAAGCCGCTGATAGGCGTTCATCATATCCATGGACACATATGCGCCAATTACATAGAGCACATGGATCTGGAACCGCCATTCATGGCACTTGTCATTTCAGGCGGGCATACGAATATAGTCGAGGTGGAGGACTACAATAAATGTCGCGTGCTGGGCTCCACCAGAGACGATGCGGCAGGAGAAGCGTACGACAAGGTGGCAAGGGTCTTGGGGCTGGGATATCCGGGAGGACCTCTGATAGATAAGCTGGCCAGAGAAGGCGACCCCCATGCTGTGGAGTTCAAAAGGGTATTCCTCGAAAAGAGAAGCTTGGATTTCAGTTTCAGCGGCATAAAGACAGGAGTGCTCAACTACATTAATTCGGAAAAGCAGGCCGGCAGGGAAATCAATACGGCAGATGTGGCTGCCGGATTTCAGGCGGCGGTCCTGGAGGTCATCGTGGCCAAGACCGTGGGCGCAGCGATGGATATGGGAAAGGACAGGATAGTCATGGCAGGTGGCGTTGCAGCCAACAGCATGCTTAGACAGATGATGGAAAAGGAATGCTCTGCCGGAGGAATAAAGCTCTACTACCCATCGCCTGTACTTTGTACAGATAATGCGGCTATGATAGGATGTGCAGCATATTACAAATATATCGCAGGAGAGAGGAATGATCTGACACTGGATGCCATTCCCAATTTGAAGCTATGATCGTTGTATCGGCAAAGGAACTGACAAAAGCATACGGAACAGATGTGATACTGGACAGAGTATCCTTTCATATAAACGGAGGAGACAGGGTAGGCATAATAGGAGTCAACGGAGCAGGTAAAACTACGCTGCTGAAAATGCTTACGGGAGAGATGAACTGTGAATCGGGAGAATATTTCATTGCAGCGGATACGCAGATAGGCTATCTGAAGCAGGACGGAGGCTTTGACTCGGAAAACACGGTTATTCAGGAGGTGGAGAGGATCTTCGAGCGTTTTCCGAGGATGGAGCGTGAGATGGAGAGCATCCTCAGGCAGCTGGAAGAGAATGTCGACGACCGCAAGCTGTTGGAGCGATACGATGCGCTGCAGGAGCAGTACAGAGATCAGGGCGGTTATACATATAAAAGCGAAATGACGGGAATCCTCAGCAGCATGGCATTCAGGGAGGACAGCTATAACAAGAGGATCTCCACCCTCAGCGGAGGGGAAAAGACAAGGCTGGCGCTGGCATGTCTGCTTCTGAAAAAGCCGGATATACTTTTTCTGGACGAGCCTACAAATCATCTCGACATAGGGACGCTGAAATGGTTGGAGCAGTACCTCAAGGGCTACAAGGGAACCATAGTGGTGATTTCCCATGACAGGTATTTTCTGGATGAAACCGTAAACAGGATATTCGAGATAGACGACCACAGGCTGAATATATATGAAGGAAACTACAGCTTCTACGCTGTGGAGAGAAGAAAAAGGCGTGAAGCGGAGCTGAGAAAATACGAAAAGCAGAAGAAGGAGATCGACAGGCAGGAGGAAATGATCCGAAGGTTCAAGCAGCACGGTACGGAGAAGCTGGCAAAGAGGGCGGCCTCCAGGGAGAAGAGACTGGCTGCAATGGAGCTGACGGAGAAGCCCGGAGCGATTCATGGAAAGATGAAGCTGTCCTTTAAAGAAAATTTTCAGAGCGGCAAAGACGTAATTCTAGCTGAGGATCTGGGAAAAAGCTTCGGATACGGAGCAAGACAGAAGCATCTCTTTTCCGGTGTTGAACTGGATATAAAGCGTGGAGAGAGAGTCTGCATAGTTGGGGCCAATGGTACGGGTAAGACCACGCTCCTGAGGATGCTTATGGGAGAAGTATCCTGCAGCACCGGAAGGATAAAGATAGGTCACAACGTGCAGATAGGATACTACGATCAGGGACAGCTGCTCCTAAACAACGCCAATACGGTGATAGAGGAGCTCCATGATGCTTACAGACTGTACACGGATACTGAGCTGAGGAATATACTGGGAAGATTTCTGTTCAGGGGAGAATCGGTATTTCTGAGGGTAGGAGCCCTAAGCGGAGGAGAAAAGGCGAGGCTGTCACTCCTGAAGCTGATGATGTCGGGAGCCAATGTGCTGATACTGGACGAGCCTACAAATCATCTGGACATAGAGTCAAAAGAGGTCTTCGAGGAAGCTCTGCTGGATTTTCCGGGAACGTGCATAATCGTATCTCACGACAGATATTTTCTCAATAGAATACCTACGAGAATAGTCGAGCTGACGCCTGAGGGCCTTGACAATTATCTGGGGACATACGATTACTATGTGGAAAAAAAGCAGCAGATAGAATCGGGGAAAAAGTATCTCAACGAGATGGGAAGCAAGGCGGAAAAGGAGAAAAGTGAAAACGCTGCTTCTTCTGAAATGTCATCGGCCGAGAAGAGAAGGCTTCAGAAGGAAAGAGAAGCAGAGGAGCGACGTATAGCCCGTCAAAAGGAGGCGCTGGAGCAGGAAATAAGGGCGCTGGAGGAGGGTATTACGCAGCTGGAGGCTGAGGTGTGCAAAGTGGAAAATGCCACGAATCATGTGAAGCTTGCGCAGATAAGCGGCGAACTTGCGGATAAAAAGAAGAATCTTGAAGAACGCTATGAAAGGTGGATAGAGCTGCAGGAAGAGTAATAATTTTGACGATTGAAATTTTAGGCAAAAGTATTGCAATAACTAGGCTACTGCTCTATAATAAGTGAGAATTGCATTGGTCGAAAGACCTTGCTTATACAAATTCGAAGAAGTTATTTTAATGGAGGTATATATTATGACATTTGATAAGATCAAGGTAATCATAGCTGAACAGCTGGGAGTAGAAGAAGACGCTATTACTATGGAAACACATCTGATGAAGGATCTGGAAGCTGACTCACTGGATGCAGTTGAGATCATCATGGTTATAGAAGATGAATTCGATATCGAAGTTCCTGATGAAGATGCAGAAAAGTTCCAGACAGTAAGTGACATCGTAGGCTATGTAGAAGCCAAGGCTTAACGGGAGCAGGCGATCGATGACTAAACAGGCTAAGATATCCAATGCCGTAATAAGGAGACTTCCGCGTTACCGCAGGTATCTCAATGAATTGCGTAAAAAAGGAGTTGACAAAATCTCATCCAATGAATTCAGTCGGCTTATCGGCTATACAGCATCGCAGATAAGACAGGATCTGAACAATTTCGGAGGCTTTGGTCAACAGGGGTATGGATACAGCGTTTGTGGTCTCTATAACGAGATAAGTGCCATATTGGGACTTGACAGACAGTACAAGATGGTCATTGTCGGAGCAGGCAATCTGGGACAGGCGATCGCAAAGCATACCTATTACTATAAAGCGGGATTCATTGTCAGCGGTATTTTCGAGATAGATCCAAAGCTGATAGGCGCCAAGATAAACGACATTGAGGTAATGGATTATGAAAGGCTCGTGGAATACGTTGAAGAGAACAAGATAGATATAGGCATCATATGTACGTCAAAGGATTCTGCACAGGAGGTTGCTGACAGGCTTTGCTTCGCAGGCGTAAAGGGTCTTTGGAATTTTGCGCCGGTGGATATAGAAACTCCTGAGCATGTTGCCATTGAAAATATGCACATCAGTGACAGCTTGCATTCTCTGGCATATCATATGAACAAAATATCGGAAGACGAAGAAGAAAAAAGTAAATAGAGAGGACAAAGAAGGCTTCGCAGGCGCTGATACAGGCGTATTTTGCCGACAGCCCTGTTGGAGCTTACGGTGCAGCGGGGAGGTCGGAAATATCAAAAGGATTTCCTACATAAGAAAAAGTCGGCTTGGCCGATTCATTTTTCAGCGGTAACCCTTGCTGATATTCTGTCATATCGTCTGTGATGATATTTTCTGAGTAATTAAATAACCGTTTCGTTATCGAAACGGTTATTAATTATCATAAGTTATATGCTTGTTCTTAACCTTCTACAATAGCATCTGTAGGGCAAGCTCCAGCGCAAGCACCGCAGTCGATGCACTTGTCAGCATCAATGACATGCATTCCGTCGCCGGCAGCGATAGCTTCTGTTGGACATTCTTCTGCACAAGCACCACAGTTGATGCAAGCATCAGTGATCTTATAAGCCATTTATAGTACCTCCTTTAAGATTATCATTAAACGACAAATTGATTATAGCAAACCTTTATGAGGAATTCAAGATGAAAGTTTACGGTTTAATAGGTAAGAGCGGAACAGGAAAAAGCTTTCAGGCGGTAAACCTGTGCAAGGAGCTCAACATAGAAAGCATAATAGATGACGGTCTCTTTATATGCAGAAACAAGGTGATGGCGGGGATCTCCGCCAAGAGGCAGCCCACAAAGGTCGGCGCCGTAAAGACCGCCCTCTTCAGCAAGGAAGAACATATGATGGAGGTTTGCGAAAAAATCAAGAAGATCAAGCCGTCATCCATACTTATTCTGGGCACATCGGACAATATGGTGGACAGGATTGCCAAACGGCTGGAACTGCCAAAGATCAATAAACGCATATATATAGAGGACATAACCACCGAAGAGGAAAGAGCAACAGCCAGAAAGCATCGCATGGAAATGGGGCAGCACGTCATACCTGCGCCAACCTTCCAGCTGAAGAGGCAGTTCTCCGGATATTTCATGCTGCCTATGAGAGTTTTGATAAGAGGCTTCGGCTCGCCGTGGAAGGATTTGTCCGAGAAGTCGGTGGTGAGACCGACTTACAGCTATCTGGGGGAATACAAGATTTCAGAGAAGGTGATGGGCGACATAGTCGAATGTGTGAAAAGAGAGTCCGATGGGATATATGATGTGGTAAAGGTGGCGCTGTCTCCAATTCAGGAGGGCGTGGATATATTCATAACGGCTAATCTGAAATTCGGCGTGTCGATTCAGGAGGCATCCACCGAATTTCAGAAGAACGTAGTAAATATGATAGAGGATATGACTGCTTTCAATGTAAACAGCTTGGATCTTGAGGTGAGAGATATAATATGGTAGTAAATGAAAAGGAAAAGGTATTGTATGTAGAGGGGGTTAAGGACTTTTCCGCGGAGCAGATATTCGACTGCGGTCAGTGCTTCAGGTGGGAAAGGAACGAAGACGGCAGCTACAGCGGGATAGCTTTCGGTCGGGTGGCGAGGATGGACTACGACCATGAGAAGAAGCTGCTGAGGATATTCAATGCGACTAAGGATGACTTCGACAATGTATGGCGCAATTATCTCGATCTGGATCGCAATTACTCTGAGATTAAGGAGATACTTTCAGAAAAGGACCCTGTTATCAGAAAGGCCATAAGCCATGGACAGGGAATCAGGATACTCAACCAGGAGAAGTGGGAAACTCTCCTTTCATTCATCATATCGCAGAACAACAACATACCGAGAATAAAGAAATGCATCAATTCTCTGGCGGAGACGCTGGGAGAGTATGCGGGAGAATATGAAGGAAGAACGTATTACAACCTGCCGTCACCGCAGGTGTTGGCGGAAGCCACCCTGGATGACCTTGCTCCATGTCGTCTTGGATACAGAGCAAAATATCTGATAGAGACGGCAAGGAAGGTTCACGCCGAAGGCATGGAAAGCCTGGAGGCGTTGGGGAGCAGCGAGCTTTCCTCGTCGGAAGCCTGTGAGGCACTCAGGGGATACTGTGGAGTAGGGCCGAAGGTGGCAAACTGCATTGCACTGTTTTCCATGGGGAAATTCGACAGCTTTCCTATCGATGTATGGGTGAGGAAGGTGATGAACACCATGTACGGCATAGACGAGAACGATATGAAGGCAATGGCAGCTTTTGCAGGGAAAACCTTCGGCGCATACGGAGGCATTGCTCAGCAGTATCTGTTTTATTACATAACCCACAATAAAATGTAAAAAACCGGTTGACAAACAGTGGAAATGGCTGTAAATTATACTTAGCACTCATAAATGGTGAGTGCTAACAAAACGAAAATGAGAAACAGGAGTTTCTTTATTGCGGAGCATCAACAAAGTACGCCTCTGAAAAAAGCCGGCAAAGACGACCTGGTTTATGTGCGGGGAATGAAGCATGCACAGCATTCTCCGGGCTGAAAGGGTTTGCCCGGTGAAAACAAGCGATAACGCCAACGACGTTTACAGAGGGAGCTTTATTAAAAATGTAAAAGGAGATGACAGAATGAGTATTGGAATCAAGCCTTTAGGCGCAAGAATTGTTATCAAGAGAGTTGAAGCCGAGGAAAAGACTGCAAGCGGCATTCTGCTGGCAGGTTCGGCAAAGGAAAAACCTCAGGTTGCTGAAGTAGTGGCAGTAGGACCTGGAACAGAAGATGAAAAAATGGAGCTGTCAGTAGGCGACAAGGTAATATTTTCACAGTATGCCGGTACTGACGTGAAATACGGTGGCGAAGAGTATACTATCATGAACCAGAGAGACATTCTGGCAATTGTTGAATAATTATCGGGAGGTATTGAAATTATGGCAAAGGAATTACATTACGGAGAAGACGCCAGAAGAAAGCTTCAGGCAGGCGTTGATAAACTGGCAGATACAGTGAAGATCACACTGGGACCTAAGGGAAGAAATGTTCTCATCGACAAGAAATTCGGTTCTCCGCTGATCACAAACGACGGAGTTACCATCGCAAGAGAGATCGAGCTGGAGGATTCAGTTGAGAATATGGGCGCTCAGGTGGTTAAAGAGGTTGCATCCAAGACAAACGATGTTGCCGGAGACGGAACTACCACAGCTACTCTGTTGGCTCAGATCATCATCAGAGAAGGCTTCAAAAACGTTGCCGCAGGTGCAAACCCTATGGTTTTGAAGAGGGGTATCCAGGGTGCTGTAGATGTGGCTGTTGAAGAGATCAAGAGACTGTCCGTAGAGGTTGACAGCAAGGAAGCCATCGCTCAGGTTGCTGCAGTTTCGGCTGCTGACGAGAAGATAGGCGAGCTGATCGCAGAAGCTATGGAAAAAGTAGGCAAGGACGGCGTGATCACTGTAGAGGAATCCAAGACTATGGGAACTACTCTGGACGTAGTTGAAGGTATGCAGTTTGACAGAGGATATTTTTCACCGTACATGGTAACCGACACTGAAAAGATGGAAGCTGTTCTGGAAAATCCGTACATCCTCATCACAGATAAGAAGATCAACAACATTCAGGAAATACTTCCTATTCTCGAACAGGTTGTTCAGGCAGGAAGAAAGATGCTCATCATCTGTGACGATCTGGAGGGCGAAGCTCTGGCAACCATCATCGTCAACAAGCTGAAGGGTACTTTCGAGTGCGTTGCAGTAAAGGCTCCTGGCTTCGGTGACAGAAGAAAGGCTATGCTGGAGGATATAGCTATCCTGACAGGCGGTACTGTTATCTCCGAAGAGCTGGGATACGAGCTGAGAGAAGCAACCTCAGATATGCTGGGTACTGCTGCAACAGTTAAGGTTGACAGAGAGAATACGGTTATCGTAAACGGTGGCGGAGATGCTGCGGAAATCGAAGCCAGAATCGCTCAGATCAGAACTCAGATAGAAAACACAACATCGGAATTCGACAAGGAAAAGACTCAGGAAAGACTTGCCAAGCTGGCAGGCGGCGTAGCTGTAATAAAGGTAGGAGCTGCAACTGAGACAGAGCTTAAGGAAAGAAAGCTGAGAATAGAGGACGCCCTCAATGCTACTAAGGCTGCTGTACAGGAAGGTATCGTAGCAGGCGGCGGAGTTGCACTTGTAAACGCTATTCCTGCAGTTGCTTCATACGTTGAAGGCCTCGAGGGAGACGCCAAGACAGGCGGAGCCATCATAGTAAGAGCTCTGGAAGAGCCTGTAAGACAGATTGCTGAGAACGCAGGCTACGAAGGAAGCGTTGTAGTTGCACAGGTTAAATCCAGTGAGGAAGGAACAGGCTTCAACGCAGCTACAGAGGAATATGTAAACATGGCAAACGCCGGAATCGTTGACCCTGCCAAGGTTACAAGATCAGCTCTGCAGAATGCATCATCTGCATCGGCAATGCTGTTGACAACTGAAGCAGGCATTACGGAAGCTCCTTCAGAAGAGCCTGCTATGCCGCCAATGGGAGGCATGGGCGGAGGAATGCCTGGAATGATGTAACATAAAGCATCAATATTCTTATAATATTCTTACAATTCGCTTTACTTCCATACAGAAGTGTGATAAAATCTCATTGTATCTTAAGTAAGAATGACTTCACATGTTTTTGTAAGCCCTTTTAAAGCAGGTGATTTACAGAAACATGTGATTTTTTTACAGGGAGGGTACGGCAATGACATTTATTTACGGTTAGTAGTATGGAGGTAGTTAAGAATGAAGAACGGGACTGTAAAGTGGTTTAATCCTGACAAGGGCTTTGGATTTATTTGTGATGATGAAACGGGAGAAGATGTATTTGTGCATTTCTCGGCCATCAATATCGATGGATTTAAGACTCTTGCAGAAGGACAAAAGGTTACTTATGAAACAGAACCGGATCCTAAGAACAGTGAAAAAATGAGAGCAATAGATGTAACACCACAATAAATATAAGAGAGACATATCTATATGCACAATGAGAGCTGATGCGTTGCGCAGCTCTTTTTTTGTCCTTTGAAATCGGACAGAAGCGAGGTGAGTGCGGCAGGCTTTCGTATATGCCGGAGAAGAAGGCGTGAAGAAGGGAAGAAGCCATGAAAAATGAAAGCAGCTCCGGAGAAGGAAGAAACATTGGGAAATGGAGGAAGCCGTGCAAAATAAAACCCTTAAAAGAACCGGCTGGAGCCTTTATGGCGCCGGCCCAAGTGCATTTTAAGGGTTAAGTGTCGATGGCATATGATACCGATATGCATATGATACCTATCTAAACCAAACGTCTGTATGGTGACGGTCTATTTATCGAGCTTTGTCGTATCGTTTTTCTGCGGTCTGAAGAATATGAACAGAAGCACGAATACCAGCATCAGCATCGGATAATGTGTATTAGGTATTATCTCGATAGGGGATATGCCCACCAGAGCCGCAACAGTCAGCATCTGTGCGCCGTAAGGTATGAGACCTTGTCCCACCGAGGCAAATATATCGAGGATGGATGCGGAGCGCTTTCTGTCAACTCCGAATTTGTCTGCGATATCCCTTGCCACAGGACCTGCCATGACAATGGCCACGGTGTTGTTGGCAGTACAAAGATCAACCAGCAGTACCAGTATGCCTATGCCCAGCTCAGCGCCGCGCTTGCTCTTTACAGTCCTTTCGATGGTGTCTATGATGAGGGCGATACCTCCGTTTTCCCTTATGAGGGATACCATGCATGCAACGATGATGGATATTATGGAAATCTCAAACATACTGGTCATGCCTTCTCCTATGATGGTAAAGGATTCCATCAGCGTGAAGGCTCCGCCGGTGATGCCGACGATCATGGAAAGTATGATCCCTATGAACAGCACAAGAAAAACATTGAGACCGATCAATGCTCCCACCAGAACCACGAGGTAAGGAACCACTTCAATGAAATCCCAATGACCTACTTCTGTGGAAGCTTCCATTCCGCTGGTCATGATGAAAAGAATGATTATCGTTATTATTGCAGCCGGCAGTACGATGAGAAAGTTCTGCTTGAACTTGTCTCTCATTTCGCAGCCCTGAGTTCTTACCGCCGCAATAGTGGTGTCGGATATTATCGAAAGATTGTCGCCGAACATGGCTCCGCCCAATGTGGCTCCTGCGCACAGAGCTACAGGGAAGCCTGTCTGAGTGGCTACTCCCAGAGCGATAGGCGCCAGTGCCGTAACGGTTCCCACCGAAGTACCCATGGACAGTGAAATGAAGCAGCCTATAACGAAAAGCCCCACTACCATCAGGTTGGCAGGAAGGATGGAAAGCCCCATGTTTACTGTGCTTTCGACTCCGCCGGCGGCAGATACAACACCTGAGAATGCGCCTGCAACCAGAAAGATGAGAACCATGGTGATGATGTTGACATCTCCGGTGCCCTTGGCAACGATCTGGAGCTTGTCGTTGAAAGGTATCTTGCGGTTCTGCAGAAAAGCCACGAACAGCGCAATGATGAATGCCACGTATGCCGGCATGGCATAGAAGTCACCGCTGATTATCCCTGCACCTGCGAAGAATACAAGGAAAACAAAAAAAGGAAGAAGTGCAAAGATCCTGTGTTTCATTATAATGATCCCCCTAAAAATAAATGAAAATGAATGATGTGATTGATAATATTATTGAATATCTGTGAAGATATCAAATATCAACTCTGTTGAGCATTCCTCCGGAAAGCCAGCTTTCCAGATTCTCCGCCAGAATGTCTATGACCGCCTGACGCATTTCCTTCGGCGCCCATGCCATATGAGGCGTTATGATGCAGTTGTCCAACCCTATGAGAGGACAATCCTCCGACGGCGGCTCCTGAGCCAGAACGTCCAGTGCTGCGCCCTTTATAAATCCGGCCTTGAGGGCATCTGCCAGCGCTCTTTCGTCCACAAGCTGTCCTCTGGCGGTGTTTATGAGGAAGGCGCCCGGTTTCATGTTGACCAGAAACTCGGTGTTGACCATTCTTTCGTTTTCCTCCGTCAGCGGGCAATGGAGGGAAACGAAGTCGGACTTCATTGCCCCTGCAGGGTCTTCGCGATATATGTTTACGGTCATGCCGAGAGCCTTCGCTATCTCGGCGACTCTTTTTCCTATGGCTCCATAGCCGATTATGCCGATGGATTTTCCCGCCAGCAGCATGACAGGCTTCTTCCAATAGCAGAAATACTTGCTGTCGAACCACTGCCCCTGCTGTACCGATTGATCGTGGAGACCGACATTGTTGGCCAGCTCCAGTATGAGAGCGATGGTGTGCTGTGCCACCGCATCGGTGGAGTATGCGGGAATATTGGTGACTGCTATGCCCAGCTCTGCAGCGGCATGGACGTCGATGTTATTGTAGCCGGTGGCAGTGCAGCCGATATATTTGAGATTGGGCGCCTTTTCCATAAGCTCTCTGGTGATGGGACATTTGCTGGTGAAGAGCACCTCGCTGTTGCCCAGTCTGAGAAGAGCCTTGTCCATGGGTGTTGCGTCGAAGACTGTCAATCTGTCGCAGAGAGCGTCGATTTTATCCCACGAAAGATCGCCCGGATTTATTGTGTAACCGTCAAAAATCACTATGTTCATATCAATACCTCCGACGAATATTTTACACTATAAATGATAGAAAGTCCAGACCGGTTGTGTTACAATAACTATGTATGCGAATTATGAACAGAGGTTGAATTATGAATAAAAACGTAATAGTAGCGGCAACGCAGAACAAGCATAAGATAGAGGAAATAGAAGCCATCACAAGGCAGTTCGGCATGTCTATCATATCGAGAGACGAAGCGGGAGTTCCCAAGGTGGATATCGTGGAGGACGGAGAGACATTCGAGGAAAACTCATACAAAAAGGCATATGAGATCATGAAGCTGTGCGGCCGTATAACGATAGCCGACGATTCAGGTCTTGAGGTGGATTGTCTTGACGGTGCCCCCGGAGTATATTCTGCCAGATTTGCAGGAGTAGACGGCGACGATGATGCAAATAATAAGAAGCTGACGGAGCTGATAAAAGACGTGCCATACGAGGAACGTACAGGCAGGTTCGTTTCGGTGATAACAATGGTGTTCCCCGACGGCGAAGCCATAGTGGCACGAGGAGAGGTTGAAGGTCATCTCCTGCTGGAGAAAAGGGGACAAAACGGCTTCGGCTACGACCCGCTCTTCGTGCCGCAGGGCTACGATGAGACCTTCGGGGAAATCGATCCTAAGATAAAAAACATGATAAGTCACAGAGCGGGCGCACTGGCAGAGCTGAGAAGAAAGCTGACGGAAAAGGGCATGTAGGCTCTGCTCTGGAAACGGGAGAGAATTCAGATGTCAAAGATCAGAACAAGACTGGCGAGAATGATCATATTGGGATTCAAACAGTTTCAGGATCCGTATTATCAGGGGTTTGCAGCACAGATATCATTTTATCTGATGCTGTCAATCGTACCATTGCTTCTGCTGATAACACAGATTCTGGGATTTTTTGGCATTTCTCTGGAAAGCGTGTTGGCTCTCATAGAGGACTACACCGGTAAGGAAATGACAGGGATGATAAGGAGCCTGTTCGAGTTTTCATCTGTCGGAATAGGTAATATTTTCTTCCTGATAGTTGCCATGTGGGCGGCATCGAGAGCTTCATTTTCGATAATGAGGATAACGAATTACACGCTGACAGACGGCAGAAATACGGGGAAGGGATACTTCAGTGAACGTTTCAGAGCCGTAAAGACCATGGGCATCACCATAATAACCATCGTGATATCCCTGGTGATACTGGCATACGGTAAGCTGATACTGACGGCAATAGTCGCAGCTCTGGGTCTGGACACGGCCGTTATCGTGGAGAGTACATGGATGTGGCTCAGGTGGCTTCTGGGCTTCGCCATATATTTCTTTATGATAAGCTACAATTACTATATACTTCCGACGAAAAAGGTCGAATACAGGAAGGTACTGCCGGGAAGCATATTCGCTTCTGTAGGTCTGTTGCTGGTGACATGGCTGTATTCCAGATATACCAATTCGCTGGCGGATTACGACCTGCTTTACGGGGCGTTGTCATCGGTTGTCGGTATAATGTTCTGGTTCTACTTCCTGGCATGGGTTTTGTGTCTGGGCGTGCTTTGCAACAAGGTATGGGAGGACACCAGCGGGCCCGTAAGCAAGAGGACGCCTCCGGAACAGTATACCAAGGGCTGACGCAGGTAAGCTGCCCGTAAGGAAAAAAGTAAACAACGGAAAGGTTTTTAATTGGATGTCACATAAATCAACTACACTGAGAGAACTTGAAATAGGAAAAACAGCCACGGTGGTATCGGTGGGCGGAGAAGGCGCCCTCAGACAGCATTTTCTCGATATGGGGCTGATACCTGAAGCCGATGTCACCATGGTGAAATACGCTCCCATGGGAGATCCTGTGGAGGTGAAGATACACGGATATGCGCTGACACTCAGGCTTGCGGATGCAGAGCAGATAGCCATAGATAATGTGCGTGATGCAGATGAAGCCAGAAGCATGTCAAGAGAAGGAAAGCCTGCGGAGCATCCCGGGCTGGGCGAAGGCGGAAGATATCACGTAAAGGCTGACGAGAAGCCCTTGCCTGAGGGAGAGACCTTGAGCTTTGCGCTGGCGGGAAACCAGAACTGCGGCAAGACTACTCTCTTCAACCAGCTGACAGGTGCGAATCAGCATGTGGGCAATTTTCCGGGAGTCACGGTGGATAGAAAGGACGGAGTCATCAGGGGCCATAGCGATACTCTCGTCACGGATCTGCCGGGGATATACTCCATGTCGCCATACAGCAGTGAGGAAGTGGTAACGAGGCAGTTCGTGCTGGAAAGCGGGGTTAAGGGAATAATAAACATAGTGGATGCCACCAACATAGAGAGAAATCTGTATCTGACCATGCAGCTGATGGAGCTTGATATACCCATGGTACTGGCGCTGAACATGATGGATGAGGTGAGGCTAAATGGAGGGGCCATACACGTCAACGAGATGGAGCAGATGCTGGGAATACCGGTGGTGCCGGTTTCAGCGGCGAAAAACGAAGGCATACAGGAGCTGGTGGAGCATGCTCTGCATGTGGCAAAATTTCAGGAACGCCCCGGCAGAGTGGATTTCTGCAGCGCCGATGAAAAGGAGGGTGCAGTTCACAGATGTCTGCACGGTATCATGCATCTCATAGAGGACCATGCGGAAAAAGCGGGGATTCCGGTGAGATTCGCCGCATCAAAGCTGGCGGAGGGTGATATGCTGATGCTGGAGAAGCTGGAGCTCAGCGACAATGAGAAGGAAATGCTGGAGCATATCATAATTCAGATGGAGGAGGAACGCGGACTTGACAGGGCTGCGGCCATAGCCGACATGCGCTTCAGATTCATAAGAAAGATATGTGACGAGACGGTGGTAAAGGCGGCAATCAGCAGGGAACGGGAAAGAAGCCTCAGGATAGATAAGATCCTGACTGGAAAGTATACTGCGATCCCGGCCTTCATAGGAATAATAGCGCTGGTGTTCTGGCTGACCTTCAACGTAATAGGAGCCATACTGTCGGAATGGCTTGATATGGGAATAACGTATCTGTCGGATGCGGTGAGCGGACTTCTTGAGCAGTGCAACGTAAATCCTGTACTTCATTCGCTGGTGATCGATGGAATTTTCAACGGTGTGGGAAGCGTGCTGAGCTTCCTGCCGATAATAGTGACGCTGTTTTTCTTCCTGTCGCTTCTGGAGGACAGCGGATATATGGCAAGGGTTGCCTTTGTGATGGATAAACTGCTGAGAAGGATTGGTCTTTCAGGTAGGAGCATA
Source organism: uncultured Bacillota bacterium (assembly GCA_958448635.1). Classification (GTDB taxonomy): domain Bacteria; phylum Bacillota; class Clostridia; order Peptostreptococcales; family Anaerovoracaceae; genus Lentihominibacter. Next base: position 17,355 of record CAUDEQ010000014.1, read on the forward strand.
GTGCCGATGCTGATAGGCTTCGGCTGTACCGTGCCGGGAGTGATGGCCAGCAGGACACTGCCGTCGGAACGTGACAGGAAGATGACCATACTGCTGACACCGTTTATGAGCTGTTCTGCAAAGCTGCCGATATACGCATTTTTCACAGCAGCATTTTTTCCGGAGCACGGTGCGCTGGTGATGATAGGTCTGTATGTGTTCGGAATGGTGATGGGAATCCTGACGGCGCTGGTGATGAGAAGGACGATGTTCAGAGGAGAGCCTGTTCCGTTTGTGATGGAGCTGCCCAATTACAGACTGCCGGGAGTTAAAAACGTATGGAGGCTGCTGTGGGAAAAGGCCAAGGACTTCATACAGAGAGCATTTACGGTTATCTTCATCGCCACCATAGTGATATGGTTCCTGCAGACCTTCGATATACATATGAACGTTGTTGATGATTCAAAACTGAGCCTTCTGGCTGCAATATCGGGAGTCATAGCTCCTGTATTTATTCCTTTGGGCTTCGGAGACTGGAGGATCTCCACTGCTCTCATAACGGGATTTACTGCCAAGGAGAGCGTGGTGTCCACCCTTTCGGTGTTGTTCGGATCAGCAGCGGAGCTGCATACGATATTGACTCCTGTCAGCGCCATGGCGCTGTTGGTGTTCTGTCTGCTGTACACGCCTTGCGTGGCGGCAATAGCCTCCGTAAGAAGAGAGCTGGGCGGCAAATGGGCCGTGGGAGTAGTCATCGGGCAGTGTTCGGTGGCATGGCTGGCTGCACTGGCGGTTACGTTGGTGGGAAATATGATATTTTAGGCGTAAAAGACGGCAAGGCTTTAACTGAAAACAGGGGTGTCGACCCGGCGGGAAACCGCGGTTGACACCCCTGAATATGTTAGTATGATTATTTACAGGTATGCGTTATTTGAGGACTCTTACCCTGATGATTCCTTCGCCTGATACGGCGCTCTCATCTATGTCGCCGGTGGTTTCAGCCAACGTATAAGCGTAGTCACCTCTTGTCTTGCTCACCACATCGCCGTCCACAAGGCCTGCCACCTTTTCCAGAACGTTTGCGTCTGCCCTGGATATGATGGAGAGTCTGGTACCCTTCCTAGGTCCCAGAGTGCATGCCGGCATGTTTACAGAATTGGTGATGTTGCCGTTTTCAAGATAATCCATTATCTCGTTGGCTGCCATTACTGCGCAGTTGTCTTCCGCCTCGGCAGATGAAGCGCCGAGATGAGGCAGGGCAAGAACGCCGGGCTTGCCGATGACCGTATCGTTAGGGAAGTCGGTCACATACTTTCTGAGCTTGCCGGCTTCAAGAGCGGCCAAAAGGTCTGCGTCGTTTACCAGCTTGTCTCTGGCAAAATTCAGGAAGACCACGCCGTCCTTCATCTGTGCAAAGGCTTCTGCATTTATCATTCCCTTGGTGGAATCAGTTGCGGGAACGTGGATAGATATGTAGTCGCACCTAGGATAGAGGTCCTTCAGCGCATCAACTATCTCGATGGTGTTTGACAGGGAGTGGGCAGCTTTCACCGAAAGGAAAGGATCGTATCCGATGACATCCATTCCCAAACCCTCGGCTGCGTTGGCAACAAGTACGCCTATGGCGCCGAGACCGATAACGCCTAAGGTTTTTCCCTGGATCTCAGTTCCGGCAAACTGTCCCTTGCCTTTTTCAACAGCCTTGCCTACGCCTTCTGTTCCGACAAGTGTGGTTGCCCATGAATATCCTTCCGGAATATTTCTGGCAGCCAGCAGCATACCTGCAAGGCATAGTTCCTTGACGGCGTTGGCATTGGCGCCAGGTGAGTTGAAAACAACGATACCTTTCTGGGCGCATTTGTCCAGAGGGATGTTATTTACTCCCGCACCGGCTCTTCCTACCGCCAGAAGGTTTTCGGAAAGCTCCATTTCGTGCATGTCATAGCTTCTGAGAATTATACCGTTGGCGTCCTGAACATCTTCTACTACAGTGTAGTCGTCTGTAAGACGAGCCAGGCCAACAGGTGATATTTTGTTTAGTGTACCGATCTTATACATAATGTACTCCCCTCTTAATATTTCGAATTATCTAATAGTATACCACTTTACGGTATCGGGGTAAAGTGGTATAATAAATGTTAATGATTTATGCGGCGAATAGCTCACCCATTTGTATGAGAATACGGAAGAGATAAAGATCTTTCTGCAGGCGGAACGCCGGCAGAAGGAGGAAGAGCAGAGCTGTACGCTGTAGGTTTCTTAAATACTCATATATTAAGTGGAGGTGACAAAATTGAGTAACGAAAGAGCATATAATTTTTCGGCAGGACCATCTATGCTGCCACTGGACGTTATTGAAGATGCTGCGGCAAATCTGGCAAACTATAAGGGCTGCGGCGAATCAGTAATGGAAATGAGTCACAGATCCGCTGAATTCAAAGCTATTTTGGAAGATGCTGAGAAAAACCTCAGAGATATCATGAATATTCCGGACAACTACAAGGTAATGTTCATACAGGGCGGAGGCACACTGCAGTTTGCCATGGTTCCGCTGAACTTGTTGAGAAAATCAGGTAAGGCTGATTATATAGTATCCGGCACATGGGCTAAGAAAGCTGCGAAGGAAGCGCAGAAATTCGGCGACATCAAGATCGTGGCTTCATCGGAGGAGGATACTTTTACATATATCCCTGAAGTGAAGAAAGAGGACTTCAGACCTGACGCTGATTACGTACACATCACATTCAACAACACCATATACGGAACTCACTATCCGTACATCCCTGACACAGGAGATATTCCTCTGGTTGCTGATATGTCCTCGTGCATACTTTCGGAGGAAATAGATGTGACAAAATTCGGCCTGATATATGCGGGAGTGCAGAAGAACATAGCTCCGTCCGGGGTTGCCATAGCCATCATGAGAGAAGATCTCATCGGCTTTGCAAAGGAGACGGTGCCTACATATCTGGATTATAAGATTCATGCTGACAACGGTTCTACATACAATACTCCGAACTGCTTCGGCATCTATATCGCAGGAGAGGTTTTCAAGCATATAAAGAAAATAGGCGGGATACCTGCAATGCATGAGCTCAATGTGGAAAAGGCAAAGAAGCTCTATGACTTCATCGACAGCAGCGAGCTTTACAAGTGTCCTGTAAGGGAAAAGGACAGATCTCTGATGAATGTGGTATTCGTTACGGGAAATCCTGATCTCGATAAGAAATTCGTGGCAGAGGCTAAGGCCAACAATATGCATAACCTCAACGGACACAGATCCATAGGAGGAATGAGAGCCAGCATATACAACGCAATGCCTATGGAAGGCGTGGATGCTCTCATAGAATTTATGAAGAAATTCCAGGAGGAAAACAAATAATGAAGTATCTTATCTTGGTTCCCGACGGCGCAGGTGACAGAAACGTCGAAGCTCTGGGGAACAAGACGCCTCTCGAAGTGGCGGATATAAAGAACATAAACGAGCTTGCACATAAGGGAAAGGTAGGTATGGTGAAAACCATACCTGCAGGTGTCGCTCCGGGAAGCGATGCAGCAAATCTTTCTGTAATGGGATACGATCCGTCGGTATATTTGACGGGAAGATCGCCTCTCGAAGCCGCAAGCATAGGGATAGATATGTCCGATACCGACGTGGCCTTCAGGACGAACATAATAACGTTGGAGGGCGACGGAGAATACGAGGACCTGATAATCAAGGATCACAGCTCCGGCGATATCACCACGGAGGAAGCAGATCAGCTGATAAAGGCTGTCAACGAAGTCTTCGGAAATGACAGCATCAGGTTCTATACAGGCGTAAGCTACAGGCACTGTATGATAGTTCACAACGGGTCAACTGAATATGATCTCACACCGCCGCATGATGTTCTTGAACAGAGGGCAGGAGACCATCTTCCTAAGGGGGAGGGCTCAGAGTTCATTACAGAGATGATGAAAAAGAGCTATGAGATACTGAAGGACCATCCTGTCAACAGAGAGAGGATAAAGAAAGGGCTGAATCCGGCAAATACTCTTTGGATATGGGGTCAGGGAAGAAAGCCAAGCCTGTCCTCCTTCTATGACAAGTACGGTATCACAGGAACAGCGATTTCAGCTGTCGATCTGATCAAGGGTATAGCCATATGTGCAGGCCTGGACTCCGTAGATGTGGAAGGCGCCACGGGAACGCTGCACACCAATTTTGACGGCAAGGCTCAGGCGGCTATAAAGGAATTCAGAAACGGCAAGGATTTCGTATACCTGCATCTTGAAGGTCCGGACGAATGTTCTCATCAGGGAGACAGAGACGGAAAGATAGAGTGTATGGAAAAGATAGACCAAAGAGTTCTCAAACCTATAGTAGAGGCTCTCGAAGCGGACGGAGAAGACTACAAGGTGCTGGTCGTTCCGGATCACAGAACCCCTCTGGCCATAAGGACACATTCGGCAGAGCCGGTTCCTTTCATCATATATGACAGCACCAATGAACAGGATTACGATGAAGAAAAAGCTTTCTGTGAAAAATCGGGAGAAAAGGGGATGTATTTCGACAGTGGTTTTGAATTGGCAGACTATTTCTTTAAAGAATAAGAAGACGAAAAAAATAATAGCATTGTTCATGGCAGCGGCGTTGTTCCTCACGGGGGTAGCGCCGTCTTTTGCTGATGATTCCAAAGGACAGCAGATGTCTCCTTCTGTACGGATAAGTTCAAAGGACGCTCCGTCTGTGGAGGGAACCTCTGCCATCCTGATGGATGCAGGCAGCGGTGAGATCCTGTACGAGAAAAATGCAAGAGAAAAGCGCGATCCTGCAAGCGTCACAAAGATTGTGACGTGTCTTGTGGTTCTTGAGACCATGGATATGGATGAAGAGGTGACTGCCGCCGTCACTTTTGATCCATCGACGGGAGGCGTTGGAATAAAAATAAAAAAAGGTGAAGTGTTCACGGTTGAGCAGCTTCTTTATGCCCTCATGCTTTCATCCGCAAATGATGCGGCAGAGGTTCTTGCAATCGCATCTGGAGGATCTATTGAAAATTTCTGTGAGCTGATGAATGAGAGAGCCAAAAGATGCGGAGCAATCGATACCGGCTTTTCAAATCCCAGCGGCCTCAACGGAGAGGGATATGGCAGCAACGTTACCACAGCATACGATCTTGCGCTGATATCCATTGAAGCCATGAAGAACAAGGAGTTCAGAAAAATCGTATCCACGGTGGAATACAGCATTCCTGCCACAAATATGTCGGGCGCCAGAGAGTTTATAAATGTGAACAGGTGCATATCCGATGGTGAAACCACTCTGGAAAATGCAGAGAAGCCTACCGATGGCAAATCCTTCAGATATGAGGGATGTCTGGGAATAAAGACGGGTTATACAAGAGCGGCAGGCAACTGCTTCTCAGGATGGGCTGTGAAGGAAGATACCGAGCTGTCTGCAGTTATAATGAACTCCAGCAGTTATACCAGCAGGTTTGAGGATGTGATTTCCCTTTGGGATTACGGCTTCAAAAATTACTATACATACAATGTTGTATCTGCAGGCGAAATGGTAGGAGAAGTGGAGATCAAGCGTGGAGAAAAGGGCAGTGTGTCCGTATCCGTAAATGATGATCTTGATATAACTCTCAATAGGGAATACAAGAGCAAAGGTATAACCACTGAAATCATCCCGGCCGAGGAGAAGATAAAGGCCCCTGTAAAAAAAGGCGATGAGGTGGGCTCCATAATGGTATACAAGGATGAAAAGCCTGTGGCGGAGGCTCCCGTATATGCGGTCAGCGACGTTGGAAAGGGCGGTATACTGTCGTACATAGGGATGCCTGATGATAAGGTTCCGATGTTTATCATAGGTTTTGTCATTGCTGTTATCATTCTGCTGATACTTGTCAGGATGTACAGGGTAAACAAGTACAGGAAGAGAATGCGTAAGCGTGCACAGATTAACAGGAACGCCAGAAGACGAGAATGGGAGAAGGAGAGAAATCCATTTGACCGATATTAAGGAAAGGCTGAAAAAGCTTCCGGATAAGCCGGGAGTATATATGCATAAGGACAGGCTGGGAAATATAATTTATGTGGGAAAGGCCGTCTCGCTGAGAAACAGGGTTCGCCAGTACTTTCAATCAAAACGCAGCATGCCGCCAAAGGTTAGGAGCATGGTGGATAATATTGCGGATTTCGAGTACATCACTGCGGGAAGTGAAATGGAGGCCCTGATTTTAGAGTGCAATCTCATAAAAAAGCATAGGCCTAAATACAATGTACTCCTGAGAGACGACAAGACATATCCGTATATAAAGATCACCAACGAGGAATATCCCAGAGTTATCAAGACGAGACTTGTGAAAAAGGACGGAGGAAAGTACTTCGGTCCTTATAGTGATGCCGGAGCTGTCAATAAGATAGTGGACTTGCTCAATGAAAGCTTTTCGCTGAAAAGATGCGCCGCATCATCGTTTCCGGAAAACTTCAGACCTTGTCTGAATTATCATATACAGCAGTGCCGTGGGATATGCAACGGCAACGTGAGTCACGAGGAATATGCGGAGGCCGTTGAGGGAGCAAGGGATTTCCTCGGCGGAAAAAATAAAAAGATTATTTCGAGGCTTGAGGAAAAGATGACGTCGGCATCCGAAAGCCTTGACTTTGAGCAGGCGGCAGTATACAGGGATTACATAGAGGCGGCAAAAGCATTGTCGGCCACCCAGAGAGTCGTGCTGCACCAGAGCAAGGATGCCGACATAGTAATACCTGCCAGAGGTCATGACGAGGTTCACATGGTGATATTCTTTGTCAGAGAAGGAAGGCTTGTGGGAAGGGAAACGTATCAGATGGATGCTGTATATGAAACAGACAGCAGAGAACTCATATCTGCATTCATAAATCAGCATTACAGCAGGATTCCCAATATCCCCAATGAAATATTGGTAAGGGAGCTGCCGGAGGACAGGGAGCTTCTGGAGGAATATCTAACTGAGCTGGCAGGTCACAGCGTAAAGCTGCTGCAGCCTGTAAGGGGAGAAAAAAAGGCGCTTCTCGACATGGCAGGCAGAGATGTCATAGAGATGGTGAAGGTGATAGACGATAAGGCGGCGGCTGCACGAGAACGAGATATGGAGTTGGGCGCTGAGGTCTTTGGAATACTGGAACAGATGGGGAAAGCATCGGGCGAATACGACGGAAAGCAGTATAGGACGGAGGCATACGACATATCCAATACCAATGGTATGGATACAGTGGGAGCCATGGTGGTCTTCGAAGGTCTGAATGCTGACAGAAAGGGCTACAGAAAGTTCAAGGTCAGGACCATAGACGGACAGGATGATTACGGAGCCATGAGGGAAGTGCTTTCCAGACGATTCAATCGTGTATTTGCCGGCGATGATGCCTTTGAGGTCCTGCCGGACATTATTTTCATGGACGGAGGAAAGGGGCACGTTTCCGTAGCCCAGGAGGTGGTTGACGCCGCAGGCTTCGATATCCCTGTGGTGGGCATGGTCAAGGACGACAGGCACAGGACAAGAGCGCTCATATACAGAAAAACATCGCCGGACAGCACTGCGGGCTCAGCATACGATGAAGGTAAAAAGGATGTTGAAGGCGCAATTTGCATGGGAGAAAATCCGGAGCAGTTCGAAGAGATACCACTGGCAGGAAGGACGATGCTCTTTAAATATATAGGCAGGATACAGGAAGAGGTACACAGGTTTGCCATAGAGTATCACAGGAGCCTGAGGAGCAGAAGCGTGTCTCGATCTGTCCTTGATGATATAAAGGGCGTGGGCCCGGCCAGAAAGAATGCGCTTCTGGAGCATTTCAAGAGCATAGATGCTGTGAAGGCGGCGTCTGTGGATGAACTGGAAAAGCTGCCGGAGATGAACCGCCGGGCAGCAGAGGCAGTGTGGGGATATTTTCATGGAAAGAAAGACCGGCCTGATGACTGATGGTAAGATATGCTGAATTAGCTGCATTTTGATAGTGTTGTAAGAGCAGCAAGGGCTTTATGCGAAGGGTTTTTGCAGGATGCGAATATTTTGTTGATAAAATGTCGTCATAATGGTATAGTAAGTCTGATAAAAGGATTCTATTTATTACGGAGGAATGAAATGGCAGAAAAGAAAGAATTGTACGGATACGATGAAGAGGACATCCTGACGCTGGAATTTGACGACGGCGTAGAGGAGGAATGCGGTATCTTAGGCGTATTCGATGCGCTGGGCAAGGAATATATAGCCCTTAACCCTCTGGGAACTGAAGACGTATATATTTACGGTTACAAGGAATATGACGAAGACTATGAGCTGATAGACATCGAGGATGAAGAGGAGTTCAACAAGGTTGTTGCTGAATTCGAAAAGTTGGCTGTAGAGGAAGCGTAATTCGTCGTCAAGCAGAAAATCAGAGAGAATTGGAAAGAATGCGAGAAAGCTTCGGCACCGTAACCGGTGACCGAGGTTTTTTTTCTTGCTGTATGGGAAATATCGAATGTATCCGGTATAAATCGTCGGAGCCGGATTTGTTCTTATTGAAAACATATGGTATTTTTCACTGAAATAATGTAAAATTAAACAATCGGAGAAATTTGAGCGGAGCCTATCCGCACTGTTGTGGAGGAAAGAATGGAGAATTATGATATAATCATAGTAGGTGCAGGAGCCAGCGGCGTATTCATGTCATATGAGCTGGCGAAGATGAACGTCGATGCCAAGGTTCTGGTAATAGACAAGGGTGCGCCTTTGGGAAAAAGACAGTGCCCCATCAAGCTGGGAGCCAAAAACTGCGTCAAATGCTCGCCGTGCCATATTATGAACGGGTACGGGGGCGCAGGAACTCTTTCGGATGGAAAGTACAATATCACTACTCAGTTCGGAGGAGATCTGCACAGTCATGTGGGTACAGACAAGGCGATGGAGCTGATGGAGTATGTTGACGAGGTGCTTTGCAGCATGGGAGGCGCCGATGCGAAGCTGTATTCCACAGCAAGCTCGGAGCTGAAGACCATAGCGCTGAGGAACGATCTTCACCTTCTGGAAGCCAAGGTGAGACATCTGGGAACGGACAGAAACGTGAAGATTCTCGGTAAAATCTTTGATTTCTGTGAAGAGAAGATAAAGATGAAGTTCTACACCACCATAGACGACGTGGAGGTGAAGGATGACGGAAGCTTTGTGGTAAGAACCGATGACGGAGAACAATACGGCTGCAGAGATCTGGTGCTGGCCACGGGAAGATCAGGCTCCAAGTGGAGCGCACAGGTATGTGATAAATTCGGCATAAAGCAGATGAAGAACAGGGTGGATATAGGTGTCAGAGTAGAGCTGCCTGCCGAAGTCTTCAAGCATATTACAGACGATGTATATGAGAGCAAGATCGTGTACAAGACCGACAAGTACAATGATATGGTCAGAACTTTCTGCATGAATCCATACGGAGAGGTGGTTGCGGAGAATACCAACGGCATAGTGACGGTAAACGGACACAGCTATGCGGATCCAAAGCTCAGGACGGAAAACACCAACTTCGCACTGCTGGTTTCCAACAAGTTCACGGAGCCTTTCGAAGACAGCAACGAGTACGGAGAGTCCATTGCAAGACTGTCCAACATGCTGGGAGGAGGAGTTCTGCTGCAGAGATTCGGTGATCTTGTGAAGGGAAGAAGATCCAGCGCCAGGAGAATGGAAAAATGCTTTACAAGACCTACTCTTCAGGCGACGCCGGGAGATCTGAGTCTGGTGATTCCGAAGAGACAGCTGGACAACATAATAGAAATGATATATGCCCTTGACAAAATCGCACCGGGAACAGCCAACGAGGATACGCTGCTCTACGGTGTGGAGGTCAAGTTCTACAACTCGAGGATAGATGTGGATGAAAATCTTCAAACTAAGATAGAGGGACTCTATGCGTTGGGAGACGGATCGGGAGTCACGCATTCGCTTTCACAGGCATCGGCCAGCGGCGTGCATGTGGCGAGAATAATGCTCGAAAAATACGGGAGAAAGGAATAATAAAATGTCAGACGCAGCAAATAAAGCGCTTGAATATCACAAGCACGGATACAACTGTGCGCAGTCGGTGGCATGCGCATTCTGTGACAGACTGGGAAGAGACGAAAAGGAAGTATTTGAAATCATGGAGGCCTTTGGCTTCGGAATGGGTACCATGGGTACATGCGGAGCTGTTTCCGCCATGGCGGCAGTAGTGGGCATGGTGGAATCCGACGGGGCTCTCGACAGTCCCAAGACCAAGAAAAAAAGCTATAAGGTCATGAAAGAGCTTACGGAGAAGTTCCTTGAAAAAAACAAATCCATAATATGCAGAGAGATCAAGGGGGTTGATACCGGAGAAGTTCTGAGAAGCTGTAACGGATGCGTACAGGATGCTGCGGAGATCGTGGAGCAGTACCTGAACGACAAGTAAGGAGGAGTTGCTTTGAACAGCAGAAAGTACAAGGATGTTTTGTATCAGATGAGGTATATCAACGACTTGAGAGATATGATCCATTCCAGCGCCGAGCTGTATGGAAACGATACGTCTTTTCTTGTCAAGGATGTGCCCAGAGGAGAGTACAGACCGATCACCTACAATCAGCTGAAGGAGGATATCGACTGTCTCGGTACAAAGCTGATTGAGATGGGTCTTAAGGACAAGAAGGTGGCTGTCATAGGGGAGAACAGCTACAAATGGGTGGTATCATACCTTGCCGTGGTCAACGGCACGGGAGTTATCGTGCCTCTGGACAAGGAGCTTACCGGCATAGAGATAGAGAACCTTCTCAGCAGAGCCAAGGTAGACGCTATCGTTTTTTCCGGCAAGATGAAGAAAAAGATAATGGATGTCATAGAGGACATAGATATCAAGATAGATATGGACGCCAAGGAGGATTGCGAGGGAATAAGAGCTTTTGACTGCCTGCTGGAAGAAGGCAGGAAGCTGTTGGAAGAAGGCAACCGCGACTTCATCGATGCAGTCATAGACAGAGAAGCCATGTGTGCGCTCCTCTTCACTTCGGGAACGACAGGAATGTCCAAGGGCGTAATGCTTTCCCACAAGAACATTTCCGCCAATGTCTACAACATGTCAAAATACGTTAAGATAAGAAGACCGGGAGGCGGTCTTTCGGTGCTTCCGATGCATCATACCTACGAGCTGACATGCCATGTGTTTACGGCAATATATCAGGGCGTCTTTGTAGCTATATGCGAAGGACTGAAATATATACAGCCTAATCTAAAGGAAAGCCGGGCGACGGTAATGCTGGGTGTTCCAATCGTCTTTGAAACCATGCATAAAAAGGTATGGAAGCAGGCAGAAGCTTCAGGCGCTGCCGGCAAGATGAAGAAGATGATGGCTCTTTCAAGAAAGACAAAGCTGTACAACAGACCTGAGATAATCAAGAAGATATTCGAGAAGATACACACAAGCCTGGGAGGCAATATAGCGCTGTTCATAGCAGGAGGCGCAGCCATAAACCCTGATGTCATAAAGGATTACGAAACACTGGGGATACCGATGATACAGGGCTACGGTATGACTGAGAATGCACCTATCATCGCAGTAAACAGAGATTACTACAGCAAGCACGATTCCGTAGGAAAGCCGATGCCGGGAACAGAGGTGAGGATAATAGACCAGGATGCAGACGGCATAGGCGAAATAATATGCAAGGGTCCATCCGTGATGATAGGATATTACGATAATCCTGAGGCCACCGCAGAGGTGCTGAAGGATGGCTGGCTTTACACGGGAGACTACGGAAGATTTGATGACGAGGGCTTCCTTTACATCTGCGGAAGGAAGAAGAATGTCATTGTGACGAAGAACGGTAAGAATATTTTCCCTGAGGAGATCGAGCAGCTTCTGATGGAGCAGCCTTTTATCGAGGAAGTACTGGTATATGGAACCATCGACAAGAGAGACGGAGATGTTGTTGTAAAGGCGGAGGTTTATCCGAGCTACGAAAGCATCAAGGAAGCACTGGGAGAAATAACCGAGGACGGAATAAAGGACGCCATAAAGGATTCCATCGAAGAGGTAAACGATAAGATGCCTGCTTATAAGCGGGTAAAGCGCTTCAAGCTGCGTGAGGAGGAATTTGAGAAGACCACCACGCGTAAGATAAAGAGAATGGGCGGGGCCATTAGAGAAGAAGAGGAAGATTAAAAGAAGAAAGAGGTACCTTAAGATGTTGAATGAAAAGAAAACCGGGGCGATGGAATGGGCAGAAGAACTTGTGGCAAAGATCAATGCTGATGAAAGGGCGTATGTAAAATACAAGGAGAGCAGACCCATCACCGACATCAAGCACATGATAGAGACAAGTGCCGAGCTGTTTGGCGACAATGTTGCCTTCATGCAGAAGGACAACAATAACGAACCGTACAGAAAAATCCTTTACAGGGAAGCTCTGGCTGATGTGAACGGCCTTGGAACAGCACTCATATCGAAGGGGCTCAAGGGAAAGAGAATAGCGGTCATCGGAGAAAACTGCTATCAGTGGGCCACCTCCTATCTGGCAGCCGTATGCGGTACAGGTATAGTGGTTCCTCTCGATAAGGAGCTGAGCGCTGAGGAGCTGAAGAACCTGGTGATAAGGGCGGATGTGGAATGTGTGCTTTTTCAGAAAAAATTCGAGGATATGTTCAAGAAAATGAAGGACAGCGGAGATACGAAGCTGAATGTTCTCGTAAACTTCACCTCGGAGGAGGAAAAGGACGGAGTATATTCATGGTCACAGCTGGTGAAAGAAGGAAAGAAGCTCGTCGAGGAAGGCAACATTGAGTTTACTGATGCGGAGATAGATAATGAGGCCATGAGCATCATTCTGTTCACATCGGGAACAACGGGAAAGTCCAAGGGCGTAATGCTGTCTCACAAGAACATCGCAGCCGACCTGATGATAGCACCTACCGTTTTCAAGGTGTTCCCTACGGATATTTTCTTTTCAGTGCTGCCGCTTCATCATACTTATGAATGTACATGCAATTTCCTGATGCCGCTCTACAAGGGAGCAGCCATCGCATACTGTCAGGGTCTCAAGTACATCACCAAGAATCTGGAGGAGGTAAAGCCTACCATGTTCCTGGGAGTTCCGGCTGTATTTGAAAAGCTCTACAGCACCATCTGGAAAACAGTTAAAAAGCAGGGTAAGGAAGATCTGCTGAAGAAGGTAATAAGGGTCAACAGAAAGACAAAGAAGGTCGGAATAGATCTGGGCAAGATATTCTTCAAGCAGATAACCGCTGTATTCGGAGGAAGGATGAGATGCCTGATATGCGGAGGTGCAGCCATAAATCCTGAGGTTCTGGACGGAATCAGGGATTTCGGCATATTGGCGCTGCAGGGCTACGGCCTTACGGAATGTGCTCCTATGGGCGCACTGAATCCTGATACTGCACCTAATTCGGCATCTATAGGGGTGAGATTCCCGGGTGCGGATCTTAAGGTTGTAAATATCAATGAAGAAGGCATAGGCGAAATATGTGTCCACGGTGACAATGTGATGCTGGGATACATGGGTATGCCTGAGGAGACGGCAGCCGTCATAGATTCGGAGGGTTGGTTCCATACAGGAGATATGGGATACATGGACAGTGATGGATATGCATATATCACCGGAAGAAAGAAGAACGTTATCATCACCAAGAACGGCAAGAATGTGTATCCGGAGGAGCTGGAGTATCAGCTGTCGCTGGTGCCGTTTATCGAAGAGGCCTTTGTGTTCGAGGGTGAGAGCAGTGATGAGAAGAGCACAACAATAGTGGCTTCCATCAAGCTGGATCAGGAAGCTGTGGAAGAGCTGCTCGGCGCCGACTATACGGAAGAGCAGGCCAAGGAAATGGTATGGAAGGAGGTCGACAAGATCAACGCCGACGCTCCGTTCTACAGAAAGATAAAGAAGGTTATAATAAGGAAATCCGACTTCATCAAGAATTCTTCCAAGAAGCTGATAAGATATGCGGAAGATAACAAAAAGGAGGGCTAACGATATGGCTGAACACGACAGAAATCCCAAGCTCATAGTGGATCTCAGCAAGTTGAGAAACAACATTGAAAAGGTACAGCGCATGTGTCAGGACGTAGGAGTTGACGTGGCCGGAGTAGTAAAGGGCTGCACAGGACTTCCTCAGTGTGCGGAGCAGTTTGAAAGGGCAGGCTGCAGATTTATTGCATCGTCAAGACTTGAGCAGCTGGAACGCCTTAAAGAGTATGGTATGCAGACTGAAATGATGATGATAAGAGTTCCTATGATAAGCGAAGCGGAGGATGTCGTAAGGCTTACAGACATCAGCCTCAACAGCGATATCGAGGTGCTGAAGGAGCTCAACAAGCAGGCCAGGCTCCAGGACAAAAATCACAGCGTAATACTGATGGCAGATCTGGGAGATCTGAGAGAAGGCTTCTGGGACAGAGAAGAAATGGTAGAGGCTGCGCTGATGGTGGAAAACGAGCTTCATAATCTGGAGCTGGCAGGCGCGGGTACTAATCTGGGATGCTACGGAGCCATCGCTCCCACAAAGGAAAAGCTCAGTGAGTTGGTGGACATAGCCGAAGCAATAGAAGAAAAGATAGGGAGAGAGCTGGAGTTTATTTCAGGCGGAGCCACAAGCTCACTGGTCAGGATAATCGAAGGCGATCTCCCGGACAGGATCAATATGCTGAGAATAGGGGAAGGTATACTTCTGGCGAGAGATCTTCAGGAGCTGTGGGGATATGATATGAGCTATCTCTGCAAGGACGCCTTCATTCTCAGGGCGGAGATCCTGGAGGTTAGGGATAAGCCTACGCACCCTGTGGGAGAAATCATGTTCGACGCATTTGGAAACAGGCCGACATACGAGGACAGGGGCATCAGAAGGAGAGCTCTGGTCGGCGTAGGAAAGGTGGATTACGGTGCGCCGGAGGATCTCATTCCAATCGATGAGAGCATCAAGGTACTGGGCGCATCCAGCGACCACACCATACTTGACGTGGAGGATGCAGGGGATCTGCGTGTAGGCGATACCATCGACTTTGAAATCTGCTATTCCAACATCGTGTACATAACGAATTCAGATAATATCAATAAGGTGTATATATAGAGCTTGGATGAAGTCCTTAAGACAATATTGGTCAAGGCAGGCTACATCGGCATAAATACATAAAAAAACGGCGTCAGCTTAGCCGAGGTGCGATAACGAAGGAAATATGCAAGGTGGCGGTGCAGCCGGAGGGCTGTGCCGCCGCTTTGCGTTGTCAGGCTGTTTTCTTCTTTCGGTTTTGCATACCGAGCCTGCCGTCGAGAGCAACGCAGTCCTCATCGGCTATATTGATAATGCCCGCAGCCTTGTAGTAAATCTCTATCTTCTGTTTTCTGTGGCCGCTGCTCTTGTTGGGAGCGTGTACCACAATTCTGTCAACCAGATCGTTCAGGATTTCCGCAGTGAGTTCCTCAGGATCGGTGTATTTGCGTACATTCCTCAGAAACTGCTGAAGGTCGTGCTGTTCCTGCTCGCCGCTGTCAATCAGCTCCTGCAAATCAAGAATCGCCGCTTTGACATCCTTCTGCTCTGTTTCATACTCGGAAGAAAGCTTATCAAACCGCTCCGCCGATAGCCTGCCCGACACCATATCCTCATAGATTCGCTTGAAAAGCGTGTCCAAGTCTTCATCACGGCGCTTCAGCGTCACAATGTCAACCTTTGCCTTTTCAACGGATAATTTTCGTTCTGTATTGGCTTTTTCCATTTCCTTTTTGACAAAGGACGCTTCAAACTGCTGGATATAAGACAACACGCGCTGAATATGCCGAAACACAAGCCGATTCAGGGTAACTGCTCGGATATAATGCCCCGTACAGGTTCCCGTGTTGCTCCGATAGTTGGCGCAGACGAAACATTCCTGACTTTCCTTATGGGAATGGGAAGTCTGAAAATGCAGTTTTGCTCCACAGTCCGCACAGAATACCTTGCCCGAAAAGATACTGATTTTTCCTGTTGCGGTCGGGCGGCGTTTGTGTTTGCGGATTTCCTGTACCGTCTCAAAGATATGCCTGTCAACAATGGCAGGGTGGGTATCCTCAAATATCCGGCGTTTTTCCTTATCGTTCCACACACGCTTTTTGCTGCGGTAATTCTTAGAGGTCGTCTTGAAGTTTTCGGTATGCCCGATATATTCCAGCTTCTCTAAAATCCCCGCAACGGTTTTCTGCGCCCATTTGTACGGCTCGGCAGGAAGCAGTTTTCCATCCTTCTGTGCCTTGTATGCCGTTGGAGTCAGCACTTTTTCCGCTTTCAGCTTCTTAGCAATCTGCGTAGGCCCAAACCCGTCATAGCACAACTTGAAGATATGCCGCACGGTTTGCGCCGCTTCTTCGTCGATCAGCCACTTATCCTTATCTTCGGTATCCTTAACAAATCCGAAAGGCGGATTGGTAGTCAGGTGCTTTCCGCTTTCGCCCTTCATTCGGAAGGTGGACTTGATTTTCTTGGCAGTATCTCTGGCATAGAGTTCATTGCAGAAGTTGCGGATCGGCGTCATGTCAAATTCCGTCTGTACGGCGGAATCTACATTGTCGTTGGCAGCGATAAACCGCACATCATTTTCGGGGAAAACAATGTCCGTATACATCCCAACCTGCAAATAGTTCCTGCCAAGCCGGGACATATCCTTGACGATAACTGTTCCCACCTTGCCGTTTTCAATCAGCTGTTCCATTTCCCGGAAGGACGGACGGTCGAAGCTCGTCCCGGAATAGCCGTCATCCACAAAAAATTGCAGATGTTTGAAGCCGTGCTTTCTCGCATATTCCTTTAACAGCGCCTTTTGGTTGACGATACTGTTGCTCTCGCCCTCACGCCCGTCATCTTGACTTAACCGGCAGTAGAGGGCGGTGATTTTGTTCTGTTCTGATTGTCTGTTGTTCAAAGTAACTCCTTTCCGACAATCGGATACAGTATATTGCGTAATTGCAGTATACCATATCCGGAGTCTCGATTCAACGCTTTAAAGCGATAACATCTATCATTCCTGTCTGAATCTGTATCCGAGTTTTCGGATAATGGTATTGATTAAAAATTCGTCACTGTCAGGATTGAACATACCGGCTACTTCATATTCCGTGTTACCGTCTTTTACTGTAAAGTCCATATCCGGCGGAATGCGGCAGAGTTTTTTTGCCGGTCTTTTTGTATCCATAACAGTAGGACGGCTTAAAATCCTGTCAATCTCAGGACGCTGTTTTTCTAACCTTGCAAGGATTTCTTCCAAATCTCTTTCTCTGTCCGTCATCGTGCGTCACGCTCCTTTCGCTGTGATTTTCTGTTCTGTTCGGCTTCTTTGGCTCTGTATTCGTTGGCATAGAGCAGGTCGGTTTTCTCCTGTATTTTAATTGACCGTTCCTCAATGCCCATGTTTAGTTTCAGCTGCTTTCGCAAAGTGGTAATCTGCTCCGTAACCTTTGCTTTTTCTTCCCGCAAAATTTCTTTTTCGGCTGGTGAGGCTCGGCGGATTTACTCTAATTTCTGTTTTTTTTCTTCGGTCAGTCTTACTGTTATGACCTTTTTATCACTTTGTTTCTTGCTCAAAATATATCATCTCCATTCTTGTGCTTTAACTTTGTAAAGGGGTATTCAGGGGTGCGGGTGTCCGGTGGACACCTCTAAGCGAAGCTTAGAAGCACCGACCGAGCCGGCAGGCGAGACTTTCCCCTGAGTTAAGTCCACACGCCTTTAGGCTGTGGATGGATTTTGGTATCAAAATCCGATGCTCGTTATCCCTATGGACACATTTTCTCTTCTTTTTTCGCCGGTTTGCCTAAATGTCGTTTTTCTGTTCCTGCCCCGGAGTCTAACCGCAGCGTTGTTTCGCTCTCTCTGTTACGCAAGAGGTCTTGGCAAAATCATATCCCATCCAGCCGGTCATTCAGTTGTAGCCGGCTTTCGGGCAACAAAAAAAGCCGGCACACAAATGCGTACCGACTTCCCGCAAAAGAATAGACCCATCCCTTGCGGTGGCGGTTTCACATTCATGTAACCGGCTTTGAAATTCAAAGTCGAAACTGTCCTTTACGCTTACCTGACTGCCGACAGTTCAAAGCAATTCAGAAGCGGCGGTACTTTCCCTTAGCGTACCGCAGGCGTTGTCCAGCTTATTGCCGTTCTCTCAATCAATTTGTGAAAATAGATATTCAGTTGTGGTGACAGATAAACTATCAATTTTATTATATAGAACAAATGTTTGCTTGTCAAGATTGTAGCCCCTTTTCAATAGAACTGTCCTGTGAATTTCACAGGACAGTTCTATCATAGGTTACGAATTGTATCTTTTCTTTCTACTGTAGACAACTGCTCCGAACAATCCGACTCCCGACGCAAATAACAGGGCGATCCACAATACCGCATTACTGCTGTCTCCGGTCTGCGGACTGGTGACAGCACCTTCATTCTTGCCCGGTTCCTGCGATTCCTTGTATTCGATCAGCAATTCAAACGCCTCGGCTGTATTGCCGGATACATCCAGCGTCAGCGGGAAAGTGACGGTAGTCGCCGTATAACTGCTGGCCGAAGCGCCGCCCTTGATGCTGGCAGTCGCTCCGTCATACCCCTCCGGCAGAGGGATAGTCAGCGTTCCGCTGAGGGTTTTGCCTTCGTAGTCAGTGAGAGGAATGGAGACGGTGTAGCCCGCCTGGATATCGTAGCCCTCGCTAAGCTCGGCGTCGATCATCGGGTAATAGTAGTCGATGGCAAGGCCCTGCCATTCGTTAAACTCACCCACGGTCACCGCAGTGTCCGGGGTAAAGGTTGCGGAAAGCTCGGGAGCCGGGGAATAGTCCATGTCGCCTTCCTCCAGCACCCGCACCGGCAGGGTGATGGGGTCTGACGCAGGCGTAATCTTATCGACGGAGACGGCGCCTTGTGCGTAGATTTGGGCGACGTGCATGGTGTTAAAAACATCATAATGTGCCTTGTCTTCAACAGTCTCTGTGCGGTAGGTCACACCTACCATGGCCTCCACCCGGTTTTCGCCTGTTCCTAACTGGCCGAGTTCCGGCGGGTTGGTATAAAAGTCCTCCGCAGCAAGCTGCTTTTCCGACACGACCTTTTCTCCGGAATGTATTTCAGAAATATCCGTCACGGAAATGGCGGTATCGGAGTTATTATGAGTGGAGAGACTGCTCACTCTGTTGGGAGTCAGGGCTGCCGCTGTGGCTGCCACATTTCCCCAATCCAGATCCATGCTCTCGTATTTTTCCTGATCCTGGCTGACACGGAGAAAACCTCTGTTGTAATCTCCTTCTTCAAAAGTGGGAACCAGTGATTTGTAGGGTTCACTCAGCCCCGCCCGGATTTTCTCCATCAACTCATTGGAGTGGATGGCATTGGGAGAATAGACATAGTGGAGTACAAGGATTTCGTCCCCATCGTACCCATCTCTTTTTACCGTTACTGTGTTGGCATACACCCGGCTGTCCGCGCCGCCATTGATCACATTTTCGGCATAGACGCTGTAGGTGTCTCTTTTGGTAGGCGCATCCGACGCAAACGCAGTCATGGGCAGCAAGCCAACGATCAGGCACAGGCTGAGCAGTATTGCCCCCAGTCTTGCGCCTGTTTTTCGTGTTTTTGTGTTCATGTTATGTTTCCTCCTTTTGACTTTGTCAGAGCTGAGATTTTCAGCTCGTTTTCCGGCAGCTGTTCTACCCGGCCTGCCAGATAATCCGCCGCACGCCGCTGCCCTTGCACAGAAAGGCCCTGGCAGGGCGCGCTTATCTGCACCGTCAGGATAGTCGCGGGCAGCTCCTCCGATACGGAAAGTTCAAATCCGCTTTGATTTCCGTAAACGGTCACTTTGGCGGCGATACATCCGTTTTCTGCTTTGTCGTATTCGCTTTCTTCCGAATCCAGAACATCATACAGCGCATACAGCA
>CAUDEQ010000015.1 GCA_958448635.1 uncultured Bacillota bacterium
TGGTATTTCAATGTATCTGGTTTATGCAGTTTAAAAAGAAGTGTCAAACTCCCGGAGACGAGAACGGCATACGAGGTGTCGGTGGTCAGGGTGGAGTTGATTTCCTGATACCGGGATGTTATAATTAACAGCTGGTATAGGAAACGTCATGAAAAAGAAGAAAAGAGAAGTAAAAAAGGGTATCGCATTCAATGTAAGCATGCTCTATATTATGAATATCGCAAAGCTGGTGTTTCCACTGATAACTCTCCCTTATCTTACGAGGGTATTGTCGGTGGATTGTTATGGTGTGGTTTCTTATGTCAAAGCGACCATGGTATATGCGCAGCTGGTTGTGGACTTCGGCTTTATGCTCTCAGGCGTAAAGGCCATAACTGAGCTGAGAGGAGACAAGGAGAAGGTGGGCATTGCGGCAGGAAATATAGTGGCTGCCAAAGGTATGCTTTCCGTTGTCTCTCTTGCCATAATTTTGGCGGCAGCCATGTTCATAGACATACTCAGGGAAAACCTGCTGTATACAGTGCTGGCATTTGTGCCTATAGCGCTTTCCACCTTCCTGATGGAGTTTCTGTTCCGTGGACTGGAGCTGATGCATGTGGTGGCCATCAGATATGTGACGATGAAGACAATATCCGTAGGGCTCACCCTGGTCATGGTAAAGGGTGATGGAGATATACTGTGGATACCTGTGCTTGATATATTGAGCTCCTTCATTGCCGTAATACTTACGCTTATAGAGGTAAGGAGGCTTGGAATACGCCTTCGTTTTACGGAAAAATGGAAGGGTGCGATGGAGTCGCTTAAGGTATCGGCTGTGTATTTTGTTTCAGAAGCGGCAACGACGGTTTTCGGAGCTCTGAATACTATGCTGGTGGGAATATTCATGGACAGAGCCGATGTCGCATATTGGGCTGTCTGCCTTCAGCTTGTATCGGCGGTGAGGGCCATGTATACGCCTATAAATAACGGAATATATCCGCAGATGATCAAGAAGAAGGACCTTTCCCTGATAAAAAAAGTGGTGAAGCTGTTCCTGCCGATAGTGATAGTGGGATGTATTATCGTATTCTTTGGTGCCGAGTATATTCTGGTGATTGCAGGAAGCGCCAAATACGCCGCTGCAGCCCCTGTAATGAGATGCCTTGTTCCTGTGCTGTTTTTCAGCTTTCCGGCAATGCTTCTGGGTTGGCCGACGCTGGGAGCTATAGACAGGGCAAAGGAGACGACCAAAACGACCATAGCTGCGGCAGGAGTACAGATAGTCGGACTTGCCCTCATCGGGATAACAGGAAACTTCACCATTATGATGGTGGCTCTTGTCAAGAGCTTTACGGAAATGTGCCTCATGATTTTCAGATTGATTTATTGCTGGAAATTCAGAGATGAATTTGTGAGAAGCGTAGAAGGAGATTGAGTATGGGTTTTTTGCAGCAGATATATATGTGGGTGCTGAATCCGATATATAGGCAGACGTCGAAAATATCCTCAGAAAACAGGGATAAGATAGTTTTTCTTATGATGTTTCTGGTGTACGGATCGATACTGGTATGGTACTCCATAAACATGTTTGACATCTATATTTCCCATACGCCTCGAATGCTTCTGGAATGCGTTATTCTTTTCATAGCGATATTATTCATAAGCGATAAACCGCTTGTTAAAATTAAATGGAACAACTGGGTGGCGGCAAGCTGGATAATATGCGGTATTGTAATACTTATAATGGGTTTTGTCGCCAGACAGAATGTCGGGTACTGGTTTATTGGTCCGGTTATGGCATTCGGATTTCCTTGTCTGTATTTTGTGATTTTGAATCAGAAGGAATATTCAAGATATATTATCATTATCTGCAAGGCAATAGTGCTCTCTTCGCTTATATACTTCATTTTGGCATTATTTGCGGATTTTATAAGCGATACTGTGTGGGACGTATGGGGATTAAGATATAATGGTACGACCAGCGATGCCAACAGGATAGGCGAAATTTGCGTAGCTTCCTTTGCAGCAGGAATTTATCTTGTGACAGTACGAGGGATTTCAGTGAAATGGCAGGTCATTTCGTTGGCGGTTATGGCTTTTTGCATATGTGATGCGTGGATATCCATTTCCAGATCCACCATAATTGCCTTGCTTTGCATGGGCTTGTATTATATCATATTAATCTTTAAAGAGGCTATGGAGACAAAGGAGATAAAGCGTGCTTTGGTAAAGGCTTTCTGCTTTTTGCTCTGTATACTGATGGCTTATCTGGGAACATTTGCAATGAGGAGCATACATGAATATGCTCAGGAAAGAGCAAGACAGGAAACAGTTGTGGAAACAGAAAATATTGCCGAAAACAGCGATGCTGCTGTAAGTGAAGAAGATAAGGACAGCTTTTCTGCAGTAAACGAAAGACTGGAATTGTCCGGCAAGGACATCAACACATTTTCTTCAGGAAGAATAACCATATGGCACACTTATTTAAGCGGGACCGGCATACTGGGAAACGAAGCTGATGGAAGGACGCCTATATCAGATAATTTAACTAATGTTGCTGCACACAACACATTATTTGAGTTTTCGTATAGATCCGGAATCGTTGCAGGACTGTTGTTCATGATAGTTGAAATACTGTCAGGAATATATATTTTAAGAGTCCTTTTCAGAAGAAGCAGGAATAATAGACCTCAGGACTATTTTGCCGCATTTGCTTCGATAGGGTTCATCATAGTTTCAAATCTTCAGGTCGCATACAACCCACTTACATCTATTATTTTCTTCGTATATTCGCTGTCAATGGTTGTGATGTTTGAGTACAGGAGAAAAACGGAATAGTATTGCAAGCCAAAACCGTCATTATATATGAGTGAACCTCACATACAATGACGGTTTTAAATGCTTCATATGATTTAATATGGATTTACCGCCCGGTTGAGGCGGTTTTTCTGTGTTCAAATATGAAATTCACCATATCCTCCGTTTCATGGAGGCTGCCCATATATACATATTTGTTGAGAAAAGACCTTAGCTTTTCAAAGTCGTAAGCGGAGCTGTTTATCGATGATATGAGCTGGGCTGCGGTATGGCAGACAGGTCCGGGAACTTCATCAAGATAATTCATGTATATATCCCTGGTGCGCATATATTCATCGTAATCATATGTGTAAAGATATACCGGCTTATTGAGTACGGCAGCTTCGTACATTATGCATGAGTAATCACTTATGACGATATCACATGCAAACAACATATCGAAAGAGGAAAACTCTTTATCCGTAATAGCGCCGAATGGCTTGAAGCCCGACATGTTTGTCAGAGGGTGTGGCTTGACGATAAGATTGTATTTATCATAATCGACTGATTTACATAGTTCCTCCAGCGCCGCAATAAACGCTTCATCATCGGTTTTTCTGAAAGTCGGTACATAGAGGAGATTGATTTTGCCGTCAAGAGCAGGATAAGTGTTAAATATCTCATCGCGTTTCAAATGCCCATATTCACGGTTTTTTAAAAGCTCGACTCTGGGAAGCGGCATGGTTATGATTTTATCCGCAGGATAGTTGAAGCCCTGAGCAAGGTGCTCCTTATATCCATCTCCGGCAGAAAAAATATAATCGTAATTGGAATGCATCTTCATGAGTTTGGCAATTTTTGAAGAGCTGCCCTCCTCCTTATCCAGGATGCTGTAACCGAATTTTTTCATAGTGCCGATGGAATGCCACATCTGGATGATCAGAAGTGTATTTTTATGTCTGAGTATGCTGGCTGCAATACAGTAGGAATCCAGAATAACAACTTCGGAAGTGGACATATGATACATCTGTGAAATCATATGAAGAAGATATCCTGCTTTTTTTGTAATACCACCGTCAAGAGTCCTGCAGAGGATAACGACCTCGTGATCGTGATGCAGCTCATTGATTTTATCTGCAAGCATGGTTATATCAAGAGACGGCTCGTTGCTTTGTCTGCTGATAATGGTTATTTTCTTTTTCTGTGGGAACAGCTTGATGAAAGAATATAGGATATTCAATATCAGGATTCCCGTTTTGATAATTAAGCTCATATCGTGCCTCCGTCATCTGCTGATTATATCAAGTAAACGTTGTTTTTTCAATATGTTTATGATAATATAAACTATGTATGTAAATGGGAGAGTCTTACTATGAAAAGCAAAAAAGAAACGTTTATCATAGAAAAAATGTATTGGGAAAGAATATTTCTTCATATACGAATCGTGACTTCTTACAGAGGCGAGGTCGTCCTGTATTTTTCGGACGGTGGCGGTAGAAGAACGAATATTGAGCCGGTGGACTTTTCCCATTCAGATGATGAAATCGCATTTTCCGTAAATATAGCCAGCATATCCGACAGAAGCTTTTTGGAAAACGGCAGATGGCAGCTCATTGCCGAGACAAATAAAGGAGATAAATATACATGCGCTATATCCGCAGATGAGGCATATAAGCTTGATGACTTGTCGCGCATATTCAAATACGCTGAAGAGCAGATGGCATACAACATATCGTTCGGAGTAAGGACGAGCAATGAAGAAACCCTGGAGCTTTACATCGACAGTTACTTCATGTCGGAAAACAAGCGTTGGAGAAAGAGACGTTATGTACATGAGGTGAGAGCTGTAAAAGATAAAGTTAAAAGATTTTTCATGTATACGAGCATCGTCTTTATAAGAATATATTATCACCTTCTGTATGCAGTAATACCAAAGCGTGGCGACAGAGTGATGATAATGAGCGAAACCAAGGATGTGCTGTGGGGGAACCTCAAATATGTCGTGGACGGACTGAAAAGCAGAGGCCTGGATAAAAAATACAGGATGACATATTCATATCGAAGCTCAGCGGGAAGGCATCAGGGGATAAAGGATATATGGAGCTGGATAAAAACAGTTACGAAGATCGCAGCGCAGGATGTGATTTTTGTAGATGATTATGCACCTGTATTCGGTTTTTTTCGTCTTGGGAAAAGAACAAAGCTGATTCAGGTATGGCATGCAGGCGAAGGATTTAAATCCGTCGGATACAGCAGATTCGGCAAAGAGGGAAGCCCTTTTCCCCAGGGCTCATGCCATAAGCAATATACGCACGTGATCACATGCTCGGAACACCTCATCAAGGTTTTTCAGGAGGTCTTTGCCATAGAAAGGGCAGCCTTTTATCCTGTGGGAATGCCGAGACTCGACAATTTCCTGGATGATGGATATATAGAAAGCTTCAAGGATAATTTCTACAAGGAGTATCCTGAGCTTAAAGATAAAAAAATCATTCTGTTTGCTCCGACATACAGAGGAACTGATCAAAAAGAGGCGTATTACGATTACAGCAGAATCGATCTCGACAGAATATACAACTACTGCAGCGACACAGGCACCGTGTTTCTGATAAAGATGCATCCGTTTGTAAAAAAGCTTATGGATATACCGGAAGGATACAGAGCTTTAATTTGGGAGTTTTCACATTATCAAAACATTAATGATTTATATTATATTACAGACCTGCTAATAACCGATTATTCATCGAATTATTTTGAATACGCGCTTCTCAGAAAACCTGTCGTATTCTATACATACGACAGAGAAATCTATGAGCTGACGAGGGGCGTACACAGGAGCATTAAGGACAATGCACCAGGAAAAGTGTGTGATAGCTTTGATGAGCTGATTTCATGTCTCGAAGGGAAGGACTATGAATATGAAAAGCTCCTGCGCTTTGCAGATGAAAACTTCGGTGAGTATAAAGGAAACGCCACAGACAGGATCATAGATGAGATCCTTTTGAGGGAGAACTGATATGGAAAAGAACATAGCTGTTATATTTGCCGGAGGAAGTGGAGCCAGGATGGGTTCAGGCTTGCCTAAACAGTTTATAGAGGTGGAGGGAAAGCCTGTAATAATCCATACGCTTGAGATCTTCGAGGAGCATCCGGATATAGATTCTATCTACATTGCCTGTAAAAAAGAATATATCGACAAGCTCAGGAAGCTTGTAAAAAGATTTATGATAACAAAGGTATGCGGGATCGTCGAAGGAGGAAAAACGGGACAGGATTCAATATACAATGGCCTCAATGCGGCTTACGACGCAGAGGGCGGAAACAATATGGTGCTTATACATGACGGTGTAAGGCCCTGCGTAACAGCGGAGACCATAGATAAAAACATCAGAACCGCACTGGAAAAGGGCTCTGCTGTCACATGTACGAGATTTTTTGAAACACCTATAATGAGCAAATCGGGAGATATGGTGGAAGAGTCGCCGGACAGAAGCTGCTTTTATACGGCACAGGCGCCGCAGACCTTCGTCCTTGAGGATGTCATCAAGGCGCATATAGAGACGAGAAAGACTAATCCTGAGTATCAAGGCATAATAGACACATGTACATTGATGCGTTCCATAGGCAATACAGTATATATGGTCGAAGGGAACAGGGGAAATATAAAAGTTACGACGCCTGAGGATCTGTATGTTTTCAGAGCTATGCTGGCATATAAGGAAAATCAGCAGGCCCTGGGTCTGTCACAGCAGGATATTATAGACAAGCTTCAGAAGTAGTCAGTCATAAGAGGAAGGGCATATGAAAGAACAAATACTGTACGAGGATGCAGAGCAGATAATTTCGCAAAAGCTGAGCTGGAACAAATTAAAAAACGCGAGAGTGCTGGTGACAGGAGCCGGCGGCATGCTGGGAAGCTATATTACAAGAACCATAAGTCTTTTAAAAGAAAAAAACAACTGGGAGACAGAAATCTATGTGCTTGTGAGAAATCCTGAAAAGCTGCCCGCAGATCTATCGGAAAAACTGAATATAATCCAGCAGAGCGTAACTGAACCGATACAGACGAATGTGGAGTTTGATTATATAATCCATGCGGCAAGTCCTGCAAGCCCTCTCATCATGAAAGATGATCCGGTGGGAACGATTGCAGCCAATGTGCTGGGGACTTATTACACTCTGGAGCTGGCACGTAGATCCGGCGCTGAAGGGTATATGTTCATATCATCAAGGGAGATATACGGACAGCCGTATGAGGGACAGGCGGAATTCACCGAGGAAACATATGGCTTCGTGGATCCTCTGTCCGCAAGATCCTGTTACCCTGAAGGGAAGAAGGCGGCAGAGACGATGTGTGCGTCATTTGCACAGCAGTATGATCTTAACGTTAAGATTGCCAGACTTGCACATACTTATGGCCCAGGGATGTCCATAGATGACGGCAGAGTTCAGGCGGATTTTCTGCGTGATGTTGTGAATCACAGAGATATAGTCCTTAAAAGCGAGGGGCGGCCTGTGAGGACATATACTTATATCAGCGATGCCGTATCAGCATTGTTTTATATCTTACTTGACTCTGATGAACAGGTATATAACATATCCAGCCCTGATGCTACAGTCACCATAAGGCAGCTGGCGGAAACCCTAGCAGATGCATATCCGAAAAGAGGGCTCAAGGTGGTATTCGATATTCCCGAAGAGCAGAAAAATACGGGAGCAGCTCCGTTTACGCTGGGGATCCTCAACAGCGACAAGCTGAATTCCCTCGGCTGGAAGCCTGTATATTCTCTGAAGGAAGGCTTGATGAGGACGGTAGAGTATCTGGAGGGCAGATAGGAGAGATAAATGCTTTTGGAAAAGACATATCTTCCTGTCATCAATTTTATATATGACAGGATAAAGCGGCTGGATGAGAAGACGAGAAAAGCGATAATCATAATATGCGTTGCAGTTGAAGTGCTGTCTACATATATCTATCAGTGCGATGAGTTCTTTGGATTCATATATTATGCGATGCCCAACTTTATGGTGGGGGCAGTATGCTTCACAGGGATAATCATTGCGGGCATAGATTGCAGGATTGAAGAAATAAAGGTAAAGAAATGGCCGGTATATTTAATGATGCTGTGTGGGGCTGCAGTCTTCATATCAGGAATTCATCATTTTATAACATACAGCTATATGATAATGGGGCTGTTCATGCTGCTTATGATGCCTGCTTTTCTCATAGTATGGGGAGGAAGAAGAGACTTCGACAGACTGTTCAGTACAATCGCAGGAACCATCACAATTTTTTTTATAGCTTTTGTGATTGTGAACTGTATACTGGCGCCAATAGGTGCACCTGAGTTTTCAACAGGAGGCAGGTATTTCGGCGTGGCAGCGGACCCCAATGGTCTTGCAAAGATAGCAGTGACGGCATGTATATGTTCGATATATATGGTTGCGACGAAAAAGGGAGCATGGAAGATTCCTTTTGCAGTCGTTTTTCTTACAGCAGTTGTTTTTACGGTGCTCACTGCATCAAGGACAAATCTCATGGCGCTTATACTGATTTGTATTGCAGCGCTTATATTTCTGATAAAGTCATACGTCTGTGGAAGGGGATACAGCGTCAGAAGAATTATAGCGATATCGTGCATATTGGTTATAGCGGCAGCAGGCGCTGCAATAATATCAGGATCATCCGGTGAAGATGGTTATGTAAGCATCATAAAAGCAAGGCTGTCACAAGGTGTTTTTGAGGATGGAACTGTTGACATCAATGCGTTGTCATCGGGCAGAATCGAGATATGGGAATTCTGTCTTTCGAAAACTTCTGTCACAGGAAATGACGTGAGCAATGGGATGCAGGATGACCTCATTGTAATAGATAATGACCATGCGCACAATACAGTCATAGAGCTGCTGTACAGGTCGGGAATAATAGCCGGCATATGCTTTCTGATCATAGAGCTGTACTGCGCAGTATGGACGGCAAGGGCGATATTCGCCGGGCGAAGGAATTCGCCTGCTGAAATGATGGCTTCTCTTCTTATGATAGCATTCATCATGGCGTCGATATTTGATATAGTGGTGCTGCCTTTTGCGAAAATGACGACATTTTTATTCTACTTCAGCCTGCCTGTCGTCTTTGCCAAAAATGAATGCGAAAGACAGGTTTTGATCAATGAAGAACAGTAAGCTGCTGCGTTTCATCATCGTAGGGGTGATCAATACACTCTTCGGTACTGCCATAATGTTCGGGATGTACAATCTGCTGGGTTTTTCATACTGGGTGTCATCGGCGGCAAATTACGTGCTGGCCAGCATACTCAGCTATGTGCTCAACAGGAGATTCACCTTCGGATATGAGGGCAACACGGTGAAAAGCGGCGCCAGATTCGTAATAAACATCGCCGCATGCTATCTCATGGCATATGGGGCAGCAAAGCCCTTTGCGGTATTGCTGTTGTCGGGAAGCACCGTAGCGGTACAGGAAAACGCAGCGATGCTGACGGGAATGTGCATTTTTACAGGATTGAATTATATAGGTCAGAGATTCTTCGTTTTCAGGGAGGTTGTTATGGAGCATATGAAAGCATACGCTCAGTGGCTGGACAGTGAATATATCAGCGAGGAGGAAAAGCGGGAGCTGAGAAACATGTCCCGGGAGGAAATCCACGAAGCATTTTACAAATATGCCGAGTTCGGTACGGCAGGTATGCGCGGTATCATGGGGCTTGGAACGAACAGACTAAATAAATACACCATAAGGATGGCGTCAAAGGGCCTTGCTATGATGTTGGGAGAGGGAGCGAAGGTGGCGGTGGCATACGACACCAGAAACAACTCACGGCAGTTTGCCGTGGAGACGGCAGGCGTGCTGGCTGCCTCGGGATTAAAGGTCCTGATGTTTGACAGGTACTCTCCTGTGCCGCTGCTTTCCTACACGATAAGGGAGCTGGGATGCGACGGAGGCGTGGTCATAACTGCAAGTCACAATACCAGCGAGTACAACGGCTTCAAGGTATACGACAGCACAGGCTGCCAGATGAATGAGGATATGGCCGGGCAAATAGCCGCCAATATAAAAGGCCTTGAGGACGGGCTTGCCATAGAATCGGCAGAAGCTGATCATGAGAATATCACCTGTATAGGAGATGAGGTGATAGAAAATTTCTTTGCAGCGGTGAATGAATGCGATACCGGAATCGACAGAAGTTATGAAGGCGATCTCAAGGTGGTATACACGTCGCTTCACGGCTCCGGAAGAGAATATGTTCTGAGAACTCTCGATACTGCCGGCTTCAGCAATGTAACCTTAGTTAAGGAGCAGGCCGAATATGACGGAGATTTTCCTACTGTGGAAAAGCCCAATCCTGAAGACAAGGCCGCATTCAAGATTGCAGAGAAAACTGCGGCAGAAACAGGTGCGGACATAATCATCGGAACGGATCCCGACTGCGACAGGATAGGAGTAGGCGTGATCAAAGAAGATGGAGTGGAGTATCTTTCGGGAAATCAGATAGGAATTCTAATGATAGATTTTCTGGCAAGGATGGACAAGTTCACGGAAGGCAAGAAGTTAGTCACATCGATAGTTACCGGTGATATGGGTAAAACCGTCGCCGAAAGTTACGGCATAGATGTGATCAAGACCTTTACAGGCTTCAAGAATATAGGTGCTGAGATCAACAGGATAGAAAAAGAAAAGTTTTTCATGGGGTATGAGGAAAGCTACGGATATCTCCCGGGGCTGCATGCCAGAGATAAGGACGGAGTATCCTCGTCTCTCATCGTATGTCAGATGGCGGCATATTGGAAAGCACATGAAAAGACATTGACGGATGTGATGAAGGAGCTGTATGAAAAGCATGGATATTGGATTGATGAGCAGGAGTCCTTTGTATTCGAGGGCTCCGAGGGAGCGGAGAGGATAGCGAGCATCATGGAAAAGCTCCGAAGCAGTGGGGACGAGCTTTTTGCAGATATAGTAAAAACAGAGAATGTACTGGACTACAGCACAGGTATAGATGGACTTCGTCCTGCCAATGTCCTGAAATACATGTTTGACGGAGGCTCATGGATAGCAGTCAGGCCGTCGGGCACGGAGCCTAAGATAAAGTTTTACTACTGTATAACCACCTCTGAGGAGGATAAGTCGGCAGAAATATACGACAAACTGAAGAAACGAATAGAATCGCTTGTGAATTAGCCTTTTTCACACAACCAACACCGCAGTATTACAGCCTTTTGTTGATTTAAGCTCTGTATGTTGATATAATAAAGCGCGGTGTGAAAGGAGCAAATCAATGGGCTACGATAAAGATAATAAAAACTACAGAAACACATCAGGAAACAGACGCAGCACTACTGATGAGCAGCGCGCCAGGGACGAAGCTTATCAGGAATATCTGAGGCTCAGGGAAAACAGAGATTCACGGGGCAACTATGTCAAGAACGATGATCTGTACGGCTCGTATTTTTCGAACAGCAGCAGAAGGAGCTCCGGAGAAGATCGCTCGTATCGCAGAAGGGAATCCTACGACAGATATGATGGCTATACAAGGGAGGACGGACAGAGCAGATATTCACGCAGCGAGGATCCCTACAGAAGCGGAACCTCCATAGACGATACTCCTTACGGAGCATCTGAGATGAGACGGCGCAGCAAGAAGGATCAGATTGCCAGACAGGGGCGTATCAATAAGGCGGATCAGGACATGCAGGAAGAGGCGGCTCTCAATGCGGTAAACAAGAAGGCCGGCAAAAAGAAAAAGGGAAGAAAAAAGAAGGGCGGCAGAGGACTCAGGATAGCCGTCATCGTTATGCTGGTATTCGTGCTGGGAATAGGCGGAGTCCTTGCTGCAGGCATGGTGGTCATCAAGAATACCCTTGACAATGTGGGAAGAGTGGAGTTGGACCCAAATCTCATCGGCATAAATGCACAGGTGGATGAGGATTTGAAAAATTACAGGAATATAGCGATCCTGGGCATAGACGCCAGAGACATGACCAATGATACCGACGTCAGAAGCGACGCCATCATAGTTGCCAGCATCGATAAGGAGACTAAAGAGATAAAGATGTTCTCCATATACAGAGATACCATGCTCTATCAAGGAGAAGAAGTGGGGCTTGACAAGATAACCCACGCCTATTATCATGGCGGACCTACCAAGGTGCTTTACACCATAAACAAGAACCTCGACCTCAACGTCAAGGAGGTTGTGGTTGTCAACTGGAAATCGGTTGCCGATCTTGTAAATGCGCTGGGCGGTATAGACATAGACGTTCAGGAGTCAGAGATAAACGAGCTCAACTATATAACGCAGCATACGGCTAATACCATAGGCGGTCCTGCCAACGAGATCACGGAGCCGGGCATGCAGACTCTTGACGGAAATCAGGCGGTGGCATATGCCAGAATAAGAAAGGATGCCGCTACGGGAGATTACAGAAGAAACGAGAGAATGAAGATAGTTGTAAAGGCCACATTCAACAAGGCCAAGGACCTCAACGTCAAGACCATAAAGAAGATTTCCAAGGAAATCCTCCCGCAGATCAAGACCAACATGTCAACGGGAGATATGATGGGTCTGGCGCTGAACCTGACATCATATAATATGACTGACAGTGTAGGCTTCCCGTACGATCATATGGATATGAACAATGGTGTATTCTACGGAATTCCTGTGACTCTGGAGACAAACGTCACCAAGCTTCACGAGCAGTTCTTCAGGCAGGATGGATATATACCTACGGAGGGAGTGCTGGATATCAGCGAAGACATATCATACAGATCGGGATATTATTGATGAATTGCGGAAAGGATATATATGGATAAAAGGATATCGCTGATAATTCTTTTCGGAGGAGCATCGTCTGAGCATGAAGTATCATGCGCATCGGCAGCCTCCGTTCTGAAGCATATCGACAGTGAAAAATACGACATCAGGACAATAGGCATCACGAAGGAAGGGAACTGGTTACTTACAAGTTCCCTTGCGTGCAATATAGAAGATGGTTCATGGATAGACAACGAAGACAATAAAACGGCTTTCATCGTGCCTGACTGCAGCACGAGGGGGCTGCTTGTGAAACAGGAGGACGGCAGCTTTGAGAAAATCGGGATAGATGTGGTCTTTCCCATACTTCACGGAAAAAACGGTGAGGACGGCACTATGCAGGGGCTTTTGCAGATATCGGGGATACCCTTCGTAGGCTCTGACACATCATCGTCGGCGGCGTCTATGGATAAGGCGGTGACAAAGGCGCTGATGGAGCAGGGGAGTGTTGTCAATCAGGCAAAGTGCGTAGTGCTGCACGGTGAAATATACAATAGGGACCCTGAAAACGAGGCAGCAGCCATCATGGATTATTTCGAGAATGAGCTTCCGCTGTTCGTAAAGCCTGCCAACGCCGGATCATCGGTGGGAATAAGCAAGGTGAAGAAGGTGGAGGAGCTTCCGAAGGCAATAGAAAAGGCGCTGCAGGAAGACGACAAGGTGATCATCGAGGAGGCCATAGTCGGCAGGGAAATAGAGGTGGCTGTGCTGGGCAACGAAAAGCCCGAAGCATCATGCATAGGCGAGATCTTTGCGGCAAACGAATTCTACGACTACGATGCCAAATATCAGAATGAAGCTTCAGAGACGAAGATCGTCTTTGATCTGGATGAAGAGAAGGAAAAGGAGATAAGAGATGCAGCCATAAGGATATACAAGGCAATGGGCTGCAGCGGACTTTCCAGAGTGGACTTTTTCATAAAGGAAAGCGGCAAGGTGGTGTTCAACGAGATCAACACACTTCCCGGATTTACCAATATAAGCATGTACCCCAAGCTGTGGGAGGCTTCGGGAATACCTTACGATAAGCTGATAGACAGGCTCATAGAGCTTGCGCTTGAAAAATATAACAGATGAAAACAAGGAGAAACAGGGAAAATGGCAAAAGCAAAGATAAATTTTGAGGATGAACATGTAAAGGAATGTTACAGGCATACGACGTCTCACGTCATGGCCCAGGCTGTGAAAAAGCTGTGGCCCGATGCAAAGCTGGCTATAGGGCCTGCCATAGACAACGGATTTTATTACGACTTCGACATGGAGCATAAGCTTACGGATCAAGACCTTCTAAAGATCCAGAAGGAGATGAAGAAAATAATCCAGGCCAATTATCCGCTGGAGAGATTCGAGCTTCCAAGGGAAGAAGCCATTAAATTCATGGCTGACAAGGGCGAGGACTACAAGGTGGAGCTGATAAACGATCTGCCTGAGGATGCTGTTATCTCCTTCTATCAGCAGGGTGATTTCGTCGATCTCTGTGCGGGACCTCATATGGAAAGCACGGGACAGATAAAGGCGTTAAAGCTTCAGAGCATAGCGGGAGCATACTGGAGAGGAGACTCAGACAGGAAAATGCTCCAGAGAGTATACGGAACATGCTTCCCTACACAGGAAGAGCTGGATGAATATCTTCACAGACTTGAGGAGGCTAAGAAAAGGGATCATCGTAAGATCGGCAAGGAGATGGATCTGTTTGCCCTTTACGAGGAGGGTCCGGGATTCCCGTTTTTCATGCCTAAGGGAATGATAATAAGAAACGAGCTGGAAAGCTTCTGGAAGACAGAGCATGCCAAAAGAGGATATGTGGAGATCAAGACTCCCCTCATCATGAACGAGCAGCTGTGGAGAACCTCAGGTCACTGGGATCACTATAAGGACAACATGTACTTCACCAAGATAGACGACGAGGACTATGCCATCAAGCCTATGAACTGTCCAGGATCTATGCTGGCATACAAGAGAAAGATGTGGTCCTACAGAGAGCTTCCTGTCAGGATGGGTGAGCTGGGACAGGTTCACAGACACGAGCTGTCGGGAGCGCTTCACGGACTGATGAGAGTAAGGACGTTTACTCAGGATGATGCCCATATCTTCATGCTGCCTGAGCAGATCAAGGACGAGGTCATCGGTGTCGTTAAGTTCATCGACGATGTTTACAGCATGTTCGGATTCAAATATCATATAGAGCTGTCGACAAGGCCTGAGGATTCCATGGGAACCGATGAAGAGTGGGAAGCAGCTGAAACAGCGCTGAGAGAGGCGATGGAATCCATAGGAAAGCCTTTTGTCATAAACGAAGGAGACGGTGCCTTTTACGGTCCTAAACTGGACTTCCATCTTGAGGATTCCATCGGAAGAACGTGGCAGTGCGGAACCATCCAGCTGGATATGCAGATGCCGCAGAGATTCGATATCAGCTATGTGGGACCGGACGGAGAGAAGCACAGGCCTGTCATGATACATCGAGTTATTTTCGGATCCATAGAAAGATTCATAGGGATCCTTACAGAGCATTTTGCAGGTAAGTTCCCTCTGTGGCTGGCGCCTGTACAGGTGAAACTGCTGACTGTTACCGAAAAGTTCACGGATTATGCCCTCAAGGTTGCAAAGCAGTTTGAGGAGGCGGGCCTCAGGGTGGAAGCCGACATCAGAAACGAGAAGATAGGATACAAGCTGAGAGAGGCAAGAAACGAGAGAACTCCGTATATATGCGTGATAGGAGAACGCGAGCAGGAGGCATGCAATCTCACTGTACGTTCCAGCAAAGCAGGCGAGCTGGGTGAAATGGGCATAGATGAGCTGCAGGAAAAGCTGCTGAAGGAAATAGCAGAAAAGGCGATTTAAGAAAAGGACACAGCAGAAAACGATTAGAGAAATATGGAAGACAAGAGAAAACGAACAAGAAAATCAATGTTGATATTCGCCGCCATCGTCGGGGGCTTCGTTGTTCTGGGAATACTGTTCCGGCTGACAGGCTTTATGAGCTTTGGAAGTCCAGAGCTTTCGGGTGCAGAGAACATCAGTGAAAGGCATATCGGCGTCCTTTACATCGAAGGCGTCATAGGCGATGGTGATATCTACAATCACGAATACATCATAGATGCCATAGACGGTATGATGGAGAACAGCAGGAACAGGGGCATGATGCTGTTTATGGAGACTCCGGGAGGAGGCGTATATGAGAGCGATGAGGTATATCTCAAGATAAGGGAATATCAGGAAACCACAGGAAGACCTGTATATGCTTACCTGGGAAGTCAGGCCACATCGGGAGGCTATTACATTGCCGCAGCTGCGGACACCATAGCCGCCAACAGGAACTGCTGGACAGGCTCCATAGGCGTCACCATAGGAACTCTCTACGATATTTCAGGCCTCATGGAGAGGTACGGGATCAAGTCAGCGACCATAACCTCAGGCAGGAACAAGGCCATGGGAGATATCACCGTGCCGCTTACAGAGGAGCAGAGGCAGATACTGCAGTCTCTGGTGGACGAAGCCTATGAGCAGTTCATAGATGTGGTGGCAGAAGGAAGAAGTCTTGAAAAAGATTATGTGAGGAGCATTTCCGACGGCAGGATATATACTGCGCGTCAGGCTCAGGAGCTGATGCTGGTGGACGATGTTGTCAACACATATGATGATGCCCTGGAGGATATGGCGCAGGAGTTCCATCTTTATGACTGTGCAGTATATGAATTCCGCTATGAGCCTGAATACAATATATTGAGCAGTCTTATCCGATCGATGGATAAGATGTCCGATGCTTCATCGGGAGACATAGAGGCATTGACCGAGCTCATTGAGAGCAACAACGAGCTGCCTCTTCAATACATGTGCGAGGTTACGAAGAGATGAAAAAGATCGCCGCAACGATAGCCGTCATAACAGCTTTATTTGCTGCAGGTATGATGCCTGCAGCTTTGGCATACGCAGATAAGACCGATGCTGATACAGTATCGGTCGTTTTTACGCATGATATGCATTCGCATCTCGATGAATTCGGCAGCCTTAAGACGGCGATGGATGCGGTGAAGGAGAGATACCCGCAGACTTTAGCCTTAGATGCAGGTGACTTTTCCATGGGAACGCCTTATCAGGTGATCTATTCTGAATATGCACCTGAGCTGAAGATGATGGACTATCTGGGCTTTGATGCCACGACCTTTGGAAACCATGAGTTCGATTACAGGGCGGCAGGACTTGCAGATATGCTGAATGCTGCAGGAGATCTCGATATCAAAATGGTTACGGCAAATATAGACTGGGATCAAACGCTGGCAGATGAAGAACTGAGAGAGGACGCCGGGCGTCTTAAGGAGGCCTGCGATGCATACGGAGCAGCAGACTATACGGTAATAGAGAAAGACGGCACAAGAGCAGCTGTATTCGGAGTCATGGGAAAGAATGCGGTGGATTATGCACCTGAAAGCGGACTGCTGTTCAAGGATGCTGTGGAAACTGCATCGGAAACGGTGGAGAGGATAAAGGCTGAGGAGGCTGTGGACATCATCATATGTATTTCCCACTGCGGCACCATAGAAAATGAAGATGATGAGCTGGAAAAAACCGAGGATTATATCATGGCAGAGGAGGTGCCTGATATAGATCTCATAATAAGCGGTCACAGCCATACTACGCTGGAGGAGCCCATAAGGGTCGGAAGCACATACATAGTTTCATGCGGAGCGTATAACACCAATATGGGACATGCAGTTCTTGAGAAAAATGAAAACGGCGGCTATGTAATGAGCTCATACAGGCTGATGCCGCTGAGCAAGATGGACAAGTCAGATGCGGCAGTCGAGGCGGAGCTTGAAAAATACAGGAATCTGGCGGATGAGGAATACTTCAGCGATTACGGCTTCAGTATGGATCAGATCATAGCGGAAAACGATATACAGTTTTCAACGATAGATGAACTGGGTCGGATACAGGGAGAAGAGCCGCTGGGTAATCTCATAGCGGATTCGTATATATATGCGCTTAATCAGACAGGAAGCGATGCTGACGTGGCAATAGTTCCACTGGGAGTCATCAGAGGGAGCTTTGATAAGGGAAAAATAACGGTTTCCGATGCTTTCAATGTCAGCTCGCTGGGCTACGGCAAGGACGGCCTTTCCGGATATCCTCTGGTGAAGGCGTATCTGAGGGGAGATGAGCTCAAGGCAGTGGCAGAGGTAGATGCCAGCGTATCGAATTTCATGGGCGTTGCCAGACTTTATTCCGCAGGACTCGAATACTCGTGGAATCCCGACAGGCTGATAATGAACCGTGCCGTAGATGTCAAAATAAACGATGGCACCAAAGTTTCAGATATAGAGGAAGATAAGCTGTACGGCGTGGTAGCGGATCTTTATTCGTGCCAGATGCTGGGTACGGTGAAGGATAAGTCCTTTGGACTTCTTAGCATAGAGCCAAAGGATGAGAAGGGAAGACCTATAGAGGATTTTGAGGAGCATATTGTATACGATGGGGACAGGGAGCTGAAGGCGTGGTATGCGTTGGCTTCGTACATAGATTCGTTTGAAAATGATCAGGTTCCCGATTATTACAGCACTACTCACGGAAGAAAGACAGAGATAGACAGCAGAAGCCCTGTGGAGCTTCTGAAGCAGCCAAATAAAATAATGGCGATAGTCGCTGCCCTTGTGCTGGTTTTGATTCTGGCGGCAGTGATTGTAGTTGTGGCTGTAAGAAGACGTAAGAAAAAGAAAAGGATCAGTTAACGGCGATGGTATTCAGTAGCGCAATATTTTTATTTTGCTTTTTACCGATATTATTAATAATATATTTTATAATTCCGGCAAGGGGAAAGAACTATCTTCTTTTGGTGTTCAGTCTGGTATTCTATGCATTCGGTGGTCCCAAATATCTGCTGGTGCTGCTTTTTGTGGTCATGGTGGATTATATAGGCGGACTTCTGATAGAAAAAAACCGTGAAAACGGGAAGAAGATACTTACGGCGGTGATTGGTGTGAACCTGGCAACGCTGATTTTCTACAAATACACCATGTTCTTTCTGGAAAACCTCAGTGTGATTTTCAGCACTGATTTGGAGCTGTTTGAGGTGATAATGCCCATAGGCATAAGCTTTTACACCTTCCAGTCCATGAGCTATGTGATAGATGTATATCGCAGGGAGGTGAAAGTTCAGAAAAACTACCTGCTGCTTCTGCTGTATGTGTCGCTGTTCCCTCAGCTTGTAGCGGGACCGATAGTCAGATACAGCACCATAGAAAATGAGATACAAAGCAGAAAATCATCGTTGGACGACGTATGCTACGGAATAGAACGATTTATTCTGGGATTTGCCAAGAAGATAATAATTGCCAATCAGATGGGTATGTTGGCTGACATAGTGTTCGATGAGGGAACTGCATACACTCCTGTGGCATGGTTGGGAGCCATAGCATATATGTTTCAGATCTACTTCGATTTTTCGGCATATTCGGATATGGCTATAGGCCTGGGAAGGATATTCGGATTTCATTTCCTTGAGAATTTCAACTTTCCGTATGTGTCGAAGAGCATAAAGGAATTCTGGTCCAGATGGCACATATCGCTGTCCACATGGTTCAGAGATTATGTGTATATCCCTTTGGGTGGAAATCGCAAAGGGCCGATGCGTCACTTTATCAATATGGGTATAGTGTGGGCGCTGACAGGCTTCTGGCACGGTGCCGAGTGGACATTCTTGTTCTGGGGGCTGTATTACTTCGTATTTCTGGCCATAGAGAAATTCGTAATAAGAGACAGGCTGGAAAGGATACCGTCGTCGCTCAGGCATATCGCTACGCTGCTGATAGTGCTGATAGGATGGGTTCTCTTCAGAAGTGAGGATATGGGCGCCTTTGCAGACATGGTGGGCACGATGTTCTCATTCAACTTCGATGCCATGGGGCTGGCGGAGGCAAGACTCTATGTGGAAACGTATTTCGTGTATTTCATTGCCGCAGTGATGTTTTCGACGCCGATATACTACAGAATATGCGACAGGTTTGAAAACAGCACTGTATTTGCGGTGATAAAGTATGCCGGACTGTTATGTCTGATGCTCGTTTCCGTGATGTTTCTGGCTCATTCCAGCTATAATCCGTTTATTTATTTCAGGTTTTAAGGATAGATATGAAATACATCAAGATAAGCTTTATTTCAATATTCATATGCTTCATAACGGCGTTTTTCTTTATGACCGTAAACAACGAGTCCGATATAAGCTATCTGGAAAAGCGCGAGCTTCAGACGTTTCCGGAATTCACCGCCGAAAAGCTGGGAGATGAGGAATTCTATATACAGCTTACCACGGCATTTTCAGATCAATTGGAATACAGAGATCTGTTGGTAAAGGGTTACTATCTGTTCCAGTTTCAGAGATATAACGGCGATGTGGTAACAGGTGAAAACGATGAGTTGTATTCGGCGTATCAGAGAGTTGATGAGGAGACTTATCTGGCGGATCTTGAGAATGCAGCGGGATATGTGAATTCAGTATCGGCCGAGATCAATGATGCAGGGGCAGAATTCATATTCCTGTCCATACCGAGAAAGGATGCCGTGGAGACGGAAAACCTCCCGGACAGCTATATAAGCAGTCAGGAGCTTTACGTCAAAAGCATTGAAGTGCTGAGAAGCTCGCTGGCGGATAATGTCAAGCTGATAGATGCATACCAGGTGTTTGCAGAAGATAAGGATACAAGGTACTACTATACTACGGATCACCATATAACTCCGAGAGCAGCCTTCAAGCTTTATCATGAGATACTTGGATATACTGAGGTGGCGGATTATGAAGTGGAAAAGTATTACGACATAGAAAAGACCATAGTAAAAGGCTCCTTTAACGATCAGATCGGACAGAGCGTCAAGTCAAAGCCGGAGGAGCTGTCCATGAAGCCTCATGAAAGGACGGAGCATGTTAGATATGAAGACGGAAAGGAAAGCAGCCTTAAGGTCTTCAGAAGCAGCAACACATACGAGGACTGTTACATGGAGGGCGATCATGCATATACCGTCATAGATACGGGCAGAAGAGAGCTTCCCAACATAATGTATGTGGGCTCGTCTTTCACCAATATTCTTGAGGCCGTATCGGTAAGAGACTTTAATATAATGGCATCTATAGACTATAGAGATAATGATACGGGAACGAGCATAGCTGGGTACGTGAGGCAGCACGATATAGATTACGTGATATATATACCGTCCCAGTCAAACGATGCACTGGGATACTGGAAGATGCTGGAGCATCTGGGATTGTGATCAGGCCCTTTCGGGTTCTCGTCCCTTTTGATTTTCTTATATGTTCGAGCTGCTGGCAAATCGCACTTTGCGCTCGTCATAGCATGTATCGACTCAGGGGAATCTTCGTCGATGTAAAAAAAGAGTGCAAGACGGAAGCAAGCTTCCTTTGCACAGATGTCGCCCATAATGGGCGACACTTCGCAAGGTACTTTTTTTGATACTTCGTCATATCAGCTGCGCAGATATTTCCTTCGTAATAAGAAATCCCTAAGTTCTTGCTTCTTGCAGTCGCAATCACTAAGGGATTCTCTTGCACGTTCGAGCCGCTGACAAATCGCGCTCTGCGCTCTTTGGCGTCTCTAGCGAAAAATCTGCCAAACGACTCGCTCGCTCGTCGGGCAGATTGTTTTGGCACGCCGTGAGGGACTTATACAAATGCTGTCGCATTTGCCGTTCTGCGTCCATGCTTCGCATAGGACTTGAACACTTCGCTATCAAACTATTCACAGGATAGTTTGATAACGCTCAGGCCCTTTCGGGTTCTCGTCCCTTTTGATTCTACGTGCCACAACAAAACGGCACCTTCTTCAGATGCCGTTTTGCCGTGGCACGCCGTGAGGGACTCGAACCCCCAACCGACAGATTCGAAGTCTGCGACTCTATCCATTGAGCTAACGGCGCACATAATTAAGTTTTTATTGAGCAACGAATATATTATACGAAATTTTATTGGATTAAGCAATGGGAAAAAATATTATCAAAAAAGGAAAAATCAAATTACTTC
This sequence comes from uncultured Bacillota bacterium, assembly GCA_958448635.1. Lineage (GTDB taxonomy): Bacteria > Bacillota > Clostridia > Peptostreptococcales > Anaerovoracaceae > Lentihominibacter. The sequence goes on from CAUDEQ010000015.1 coordinate 21,634, forward strand.
CCAGATCATACGGCCTTTCAATGGCAATGCTGGCAACTTTCTTCATCCAGGAGGTGTTTCTGTTTCTGGTAATGTTGCTGGATATACTTCCGGCAAAATATACAGCGCTGCTGATTGCAGTACTGCTGCTGCTGGATTTCGGTATCATCAGGCTTATGAACAGCCGAAAAAAGGTTACAAATAAAAGGCTCGGAGGTCTGGTGCTGGCTATAGCAGCGGTAAATGTGCTGCTGTTAGGATGCTCATATCTGTATAACACTATTGACACTTTCCAGAAGATAAGCGCCGATGGCAGGCAGATGGAAGATTATCACGTGGTGGTTCTGGAGGAGAGCAGATATAATAAAGTTAAGGACATAGAAGGCGAAACAGTGTATGTAATAGACAGCAAGTCAAAGATGTACAACGAGGCCAGGCAGCGGCTTCTGACGAAGGTAGATGTTACATATGAAGCTGTGGATAATGCTTCAGCTGCAGGTGAGCATTTGGTGGCTGCCGATGGAAAGCTTAATGACGACATCATTTTCATAAGCAATGCCAATTACGATCTTCTGAAAGACGAAAACCGCGATTTCAGGAAGAACACAAGGATATTATATACGGTGTCCGTAGCTATTAAATCCGATGATTTTGCCAGAAGGATAAACGTTACAGAGGATCCTTTCAATGTTTTCATTTCAGGAGTAGATGCGAGAGGTGGAATCGAGGAGGTTTCCAGAAGCGATGTGAATATGATAGTGACGGTGAATCCGGAGACAAGGGAGATCCTGCTGACATCCATGCCGAGGGACTCATATGTGCCGCTTCACAGCAACGGAATGATGGATAAGCTTACACATTCCGGAATCTATGGAATAGACGAAACCATAAAAACCGTGGAAGACTGGCTGGATGTGGAGATAAATTACTATTTCAGGGTTAATTTCACGATGCTGGTAACTCTGGTGGATGCCATAGGAGGCATTACAGTGGATTCAGCCTTTGATTTCAAATCAAGTGTTTCGGAATATTCATATGTAAAGGGCGAAAATCAGCTCGATGGAATGGCTGCACTGTACTTTGTACGCGAACGAAAATCCTTTGAGGATGAAGATGAAGAACGAATCAGAAATCAGCAGAGAGTTTTAAAGAGTATACTTAAAAAGGTGACCAACAGCAAGGTAATATTGACCAACTATACAGATATCCTTAACGCTGTGGAAAGTCATATGGAAACGAATATGACGAACAAGGATATTTCAGCCCTTGTCAAGATGCAGCTCAACGATATGAGTAAGTGGAAGATAAAAACAATTTCAATCGACGGCGACGATGCGATGATGGGAACATACAGCATGGGACCGGGAAGGCCATTGTTCGTGTCGATTCCGAAAGAAGAATCGGTGGAAGCGGTGAAGAAGGAAATACATGCAGTTATGTATCCTGCAGGAGGTGGAGAAGATGAAAAAGAAAGTCGCTAAAATCGTATTGATAGCATTATTTGCAGCAGTTTCATTTATCAGCTATGAGTTTGATTTATCATGGGCTGATACGGGAACCGAAACAGAGCAGAATATTATAGAAAATGCTGCAGATAACGTTGAAAAAGAAATGGAATTTCTTTTTATAGAGAGTATCGAACTGGAAAGTCCAGGGACTCAGAATATTGCTGTTGCATGGGATAAGGATATGAGCAATATAACTGAATTTACACTGGTGTATTCTGACAGCAATGGTAAAACATACACTCTCAGGGAAAGTAATCGTACTGAAAAATCTGTGTTATTTACTAAAGAGTTTTCTTCGTCAGAAACCGGCTCATATAAAATCATGGGAATGAAATATCTTATTGAGGATATTGAAGAAGAGCAATATCTGGATTTCAAGGACATTGAAGTTAAGGCTGAGTTTTCCATTGTAGATGAACAGGATGATAAAGCAGCTGAAGCTTTGGAGGAGAATGTTGCTACAACTTCTACTGATACAGAGAGGACCACAACAGAGGTGACGGCTTTGCTTTCTACAGCAAATACGCGTGCAGCAGCAAGAAATGGAGGAAATGTAGTTGTTGTAATCGACCCTGGACACGGAGGAAGTGATCCGGGAGCATGTAGAAACGGGCTCAGGGAAAAAGATTTGACACTGAAGATAAGCAAATATCTTAGAGATGAATTGAAAGAGTACAGCGGTGTAGATGTGTATATGACAAGGGATACCGATAAAGCTCTTGAGACATCTCCTAATACAGAATTAGAAAACAGAGTAAACTATGCTGCGAGCAGGAATGCAGACGTTCTTGTAAGTATACATATTAATGCAGGTGGAGGAAAAGGTGCCGAAGTATGGACTCCAAACGAAAATTATAACAGTGAAATATACAAAGAAGGTCAAAAAATATCACAGGATATTCTTAATGAGCTTGTAGCTCTGGGACTTACTAATCGAGGCGTGAAAGAAAGCTACTCAAAGGATAATACCACTTATCCCGATGGTTCACTTGCTGACTATTACGGAATAATTAGAAGAAGTAAATTAGCTGGGTTTACAGGCATAATCGTAGAGCATGCCTTTATTGATAATGCCAGCGATGCGGCTTTTTTAAAGTCTGAATCCAATCTTAAAAAGCTTGGAGTTGCTGATGCTACAGGGATAGCAGAGTATTTTGGACTATATAAAGAGGCGAATGTAAATTTCAACGAAGGCACATATTCTATCAATAGTATGTCGGAAAATGTGCGTCTATCAGTAGAAAATGGTAGCATGACAAATGGTACGGCTGTTAAGGTAATAGACAAAACGACAGAAATTAATTCTTCGCAAAGATTTGAGATAATAAAGTCAGGCGGCTCAGAATATAAGATTTTGGCTGAACATTCAGGACGAGCCATTACTGTGCAGGGGGCTTCAGCGGCCGAAGGTTTGTTTGTACAACAGACTGCATGGAAAGGAAATAATGCACAGAAATGGCAGATTATAGACCCGGAAGACGGAAGCAACGGATATTATATTAAGTCATCACTTGGCACATATCTTACGATAAGCTCTGATGGAAAGTCTGTAGTTACGACAAATAAAGAAAATGCACATAAATGGACATTTGAGTATTCGGAATCAAGAACAGTTGCAGATGGTATTTATGGCATTGCAAACAAAACAAACAGCAGAATGATGTTGGATATTAGTGGTGCCAGCATGGCTGATGGTGGCAATGTTCAGATGTATACCGGCAATAGCACTTTGGCGCAGCAATTTGATATAAGGTATGCAGGAAATGGTTATTACAAAATCACAACAGTACATTCTAATAAATCTTTTGATGTTGCAGGCGGATCAACCGAAACAGGAGCAAATATATGGCAATATTCAGTAAATGATACAGAAGCTCAATTATGGAAATTCATTGATGCAGGAAATGGCTATTGTTATATTAGATCTAAGCTAGGAACTGCAATAGCTCCGATTTCAGCAACAATAAAAAACAGTACTGATGTTGAAATGACATCGCTTACAGGAAGAGAAAATCAAAAATGGATGCTTGAGGATATGTCGAGAGCTATAAGTGATGGTAACTATCTTATATTGAGCGATAAGGATACATTACGTGCAATGACCAATAAAAACAGCAATGTTCAAATCAATGTATATGAAAATATAGAAGAACAGAAGTACAATATTTCATACATATCAGAAGGCTATTACAAAATTACAAATAATAAAACAGGCAAAGTTCTTGAGGTTGCAGGGTCACGAAAAGATGTAGAAGCAAATCTAAGAGAAGGAATATGGAATTCGGGCAATAACCAACTATGGAAAATTTTACATACAGGTAATAATAAGTACTGCATAAAATCAAAGCTGGGAACTTTCGTTGATGTTTCATCAGGCTCAATGGCGGAAAATAATAATATATGGATGTATTCATATAATGGGACTGAAGCTCAAAAATGGGTTTTAGATTCATCAAGAACAAATCAACCTATGCAGCCTATTGAAGATGGAACCTACGTATTAAGAAGTGCATTAAGAAGTGATCGTGTAATAGATATATCAGGAGGATCTTTGGTAGACTCAGCCAATGTACAGCTGTATGGCGATAATAATAGTTCGGCACAACGATTTGAAGTTGTTTATGTCGGAAATGGATATTATAAGATAGTAAATGAAAAATCAGGTAAATCACTGGATGTGTCAGGCGGTTCTGCTAGGCCGGAAGCAAATCTATGGCAATATACATTGAACGGTACGGATGCACAGCTTTGGAAATTTATAGACGCAGGAAAAGGTTATTATTACATTAAATCTTCTAAAGGAACTGTGATTGATGTTGCTTCCGGTGGACTGAAAAATGGCACAAATATTTGGATGTATACCCTTAATGGTACCGATGCACAGAAGTGGAAACCTGCAAAAACAGAGTACAGTCCTATAGATGAGGGAACATACACATTTAAAAGCGGATTAAAATCTGATCGTGCGATAATGATTGGCAATGCGACTCCATTGAAAGGTGCAAATATACAACTGGGGCGTATGACTCATGATGCCAATCAAAAATTTAAAGTTGAGAAGATAGATGATCAATATGGATATTATAAAATAGAATTGGCAGACACTGGGTTGTATCTTGATGTGGAGAATGGCTCGGTATCATCAGGTGCCAATTTACAGCTTAATACGGCATCAGAATCTGCAGGACAGTTGTGGAAGTTTATTGATGCAGGAAATGGATATTATTATATAAAATCCAAGCTAGGAACAACCATAGATGTTACATCAGGAGATCCATCTATTGGAACTAACATTCAACTTTATGCTATGAATGGCACAGAAGCACAGCAGTGGGCACTGGTGGGCAATGAATTAACACCTATTATAGGAGATGCAGATATAACGTCATCAAGGTTGGCTGCATACTATGATTCGAAACATAAGAAATATCCATACAGTGGTAATAGTGATGCACCTGATATTAATGCATTTACTCGGATATATATAGAAGAGTGTAAAACAGAAGGTGTAAGGGCGGATGTTGCATTTTGTCAGGCAATGAAGGAGACTGGCTGGTTACAATTTGGCGGTGACGTTAAAGCGTCGCAATATAATTTCGCAGGATTAGGTGCAACAGGGAATGGGAATCCAGGCAACTCATTCAAAGATATAAGAACAGGGATAAGAGCTCATATACAACATTTAAAGGCATATGCATGTGAGGATGATTTAGTTAATGTATGTGTAGATACAAGATTTTCATATGTACAACGGGGAATAGCCCCATATGTAGAATGGCTTGGGCAGAAGGAAAATCCATGGGGAAAAGGATGGGCAACAGGCAAAAATTATGGTGTTAGCATAGTGGAGATGATAAAGGAGTTATAATTTACATAATGTGTAATGAAACAGGGGCATTAAAGCCCCTGTTTCCTTGAAATCAACACATACATATGATATCATTAAACCATATGTTTACTTTGATTTAGAAAGCCGAATATAAAGAAACGGAATATATTATAATATGCGTTCAAAGATAATAAGAATAATAATATTGATAATAGTAGATGCAGCGATCATAGTGTTCAGCTCCATAATGCCTTTGGCATTGAGATTCGGAATATTCACTATGGACATGATGTATCTGAGATCAGCATTGGAATGCATCCCTGTGGATATTGCTATAGCTGTAGCAGTATTGGCTGCGTTTAAATTATATAATCGCGTGTGGTCTTATGCAGGGATTGATGAGATGATTTCTGTGTTCAAGGCATCCCTGGTGATAGAGGCGTTGTATGTGGCATACAGGGTGTTCTTTGCCGTTGCCATGCCGAGGAGTTTTTATGTATTTAACTGGATGTTCTTGTTCATACTCCTTGCAGGCTCTAGAGTATCCATAAGGCTTTTAAGGCAGTTTAAAAAACGGCATGAGAAAACAGAAGATACCAGAAACGTTATGGTTATCGGTGCAGGTGCGGCAGCCTCTCTTTTAATCAAAGAACTTAAATACGGGCCGGGAAATGCAAAAATATCATGTATAATCGATGACAATCCGGCTAAGAAAGGTAAATATATTCATGGGCTTCCAATAGTTGGTGCCAGAGAGGATATTCCTCAAATGGCTGAAAAGTATGATATAGATGAAATAATAATAGCCATACCGTCAGCAAGTCCTGTGACCATAAGAGATATCCTTTCAACATGTCAGGAAACGAATGCTAGGCTTAAAATTCTTCCTGCAATAGCTGCAAGCCTGACATCATCATTAAGCCAGTCGGTGCGTGATGTGAATTACGAGGATTTGCTTGGGAGGGATACAGTTATAATAGAGAATCCTGAATTGGCAGGGTTCGTAGCAGGGAAAACCATAATGGTAACCGGCGGCGGAGGAACCATAGGATCAGAGCTATGCAGGCAGATAGTAGCGAATAAGCCTGGGAAGTTGCTGATTGTGGATATCTATGAAAACGGTGCATATGAGCTTCAAATGGAGCTTAAGAGATATTATCCGGAAGCAGATATTAAAGTTTTGATCGGATCTGTCAGGGATTATGACAGGATGGAAAGAATATTCAGCGAGTACAAGCCTGATTATGTATATCATGCTGCTGCTCATAAGCATGTACCGTTGATGGAGGGATCTCCCAATGAAGCAGTAAAGAACAACTGTAAGGGTACATTGAATATGGCCAAGCTTTCTGATAAATCCGGAGTCAAGCGATTCATACTCATATCTACAGATAAGGCTGTAAGGCCGACCAATGTGATGGGAGCAACTAAACGTATCTGTGAGATGATAGTTCAGACATATAATAAGATGTCAGATACGGAATTCGTCGCTGTAAGATTTGGTAATGTGCTGGGCAGCAACGGCTCTGTCATACCGTTATTTTTAAAACAAATAGAATCTGGAGGACCTGTAACGCTTACCCATAGAGAAATAACCAGATATTTTATGACGATACCTGAGGCCGTATCACTAGTATTAAAGGCAGGGCTTATGGCAAAGGGCGGTGAGATCTTTGTGTTGGATATGGGACAGCCTGTCAAGATATACGATCTGGCTGTAAATCTCATAAAGATGAAAGGATATGTTCCGGGGAAGGATATACAGATAGAAATCGTAGGCCTTCGACCGGGTGAAAAGCTCTACGAAGAGCTTCTTATGGCCGAGGAAGGGCTGCAAAGCACTTCCAATGAGCTTATATTTGTCGGTAAACCTATAGATATAAATCAGAGAGAATTTCTCGAAAAGCTGGATGATCTCATCGCAAAAGCTGAGAATAACAGCAATAGGATAAAGAAAGAAATAGAAATGGTGTGCGATACGTATACCATCACTAATAACTGATAAGGAGAAAAATGATGAATATACCGTTTTCGCCTCCTGATTTATCTCAGTCAGAGATCAATGCTGTAGTAGATGTTCTTGAATCAGGATGGATAACGACAGGCCCCAAGACAAAAGAATTTGAACGACAGATATCAGAATATATAGGAACTGAAAAAACTGCTTGTCTCAGTTCTGCTACGGCATCGATGGAGATGACACTTAGATTGCTGGGGATAGGGGAAGGGGACGAAGTCATCGTTCCGGCGTATACGTATACTGCCAGTTGTAGTGTCATATGTCATGTGGGGGCTGTGCCGGTGATGGTTGATATACAACCGGGAAAACCTTTTATCGACTATGGTCTTCTCGATGATGTGATAAGCGATAAGACGAAAGCGATAATTGCTGTAGATCTGGCCGGGATCATATGCGACTATGAAAAGATATATGAGATCATCGAAAGGCATAAGGAAAAGTTTACTGCGAATGTAGCAAATCCAATACAGCAAACACTTGGCCGAATAGCTGTGATAGCCGATTCATCCCATGGATTTGGAGCTGTGAGAAATGGAATGAAATCAGGCATGCATGCCGACTTCAGCTGTTTTTCATTTCATGCGGTGAAGAATCTCACTACTGCTGAGGGTGGGGCTGTAACCTGGAAAAATATAGATGGAATAGATAACGAACTTATATATAATGAGTACATGAACTTATCGCTTCATGGTCAGACGAAGGATGCTCTCAACAAGACGAAGGCGGGATCATGGGAGTACGATATAATTTCTCCTGCGTATAAATGCAATATGACTGATATACAGGCCGCCATAGGTCTGGAGCAAATGAAACGATATGATGACATGCTGAAAAGACGCCATGAGATTATAGCTGCTTATGACAAGGCGTTTGAAGATATGCCTTTGGAAAGACTGCCTCATTTCGGTGAAGACCATCGTTCCAGCGGGCATCTGTACTTTATCAGACCAATGGGTATATCAGAAGATATAAGAAATGAGATAATAATTAAATTGGCGGAGAAAGGGATATCGTCAAATGTCCATTACAAGCCGCTACCAATGCTTACTGCATATAAAAATCTAGGTTTTAATATACAGGATTATCCACATTCATATAATTATTACAAGAATGAGATAACGTTGCCATTATACAGCAAGTTAACTGATGAGCAAGTCAAGTATGTTATAAATGGCGTTAAAGACATTATGAGGGTATTTAAATAGATATGCTAATACCATGGGATAAATTGCCTGATGAAATGAAAAGTGATAAGGTCAGAGAATATTACACTGTGCTTGAAGGGAAAAAAATAAGCATAGTCGTAAAACGTGCATTTGATGTAGTAGTGTCGTTGATTATGCTTCTGCTGTTATCTTGGTTGTTTGCAATCTTGGCAATCATGATAAAGATTGACTCTAAGGGACCTGTTTTTTTTAGGCAGATACGAGTAACAACAGGTAACCGAGATTTCAGGATATTCAAGTTCCGCACCATGGTAAATAATGCGGATAGGATGGGCAGTCTTGTGACTACAGGAAACGATATGAGGATAACTCGTGTCGGCGCAAAAATAAGAAAGTGCCGGCTCGATGAGATACCGCAGCTCATAAATGTGCTGAAAGGCGATATGACATTTGTGGGAACAAGACCCGAAGTGAGAAAATATGTTGACGGCTATACCGATGAAATGATGGCAACGCTGTTGATGCCGGCAGGCATAACATCTCTGGCGAGCATATGCTACAAGGATGAAGACGACATAATCGATGAGTATACGGCAAAAGGCATGTCGGTGGATGAAGCATACGTCAATGAAGTTCTGCCGGGCAAGATGAAGTACAATCTTGAATATATAAATCGCTTTAGTTTTTTTTACGATATCAAGCTGATGGTGAAAACTGCCGTCAGTGTGCTTAGATGAAAGGTATATACGGATGAATATACTGCTGATAAATCACTATGCGGGATCGCCTGAAATGGGTATGGAGTTCAGGCCATATTACTTTGCGAGAGAATGGATAAAAATGGGACACAGGGTGGATATAATCGCTGCTGATTATTCACATCTGCGTCGTGTGAATCCCAATGTACAGAAAGACTTTCAGGAGGATATCATAGAAGGGCTACGTTATCACTGGATCAAGACGGGAGAATACGAAGGCAACGGTGCAAAACGAGCTCTGACGATGGCGAGATTCGTATCTAAGTTATGGATGAATACCGGCAGGATCATAAGAGAGATGGATCCTGATGTGGTGATATGCTCGTCCACATATCCGCTTGATACTTACGTAGGGCAGAGGATAAGAAGGAAATCAAAGAAAAAAGTAAAGCTGATACATGAAGTGCACGATATGTGGCCTGCTACCCTGATAGAAATAGGAGGAATGTCGAAGAAAAACCCGTTTGTCATAGCGATGCAGATAGGTGAGAACAGTGCATATAAGCATTCTGATAAAGTGGTGTCGCTGTTGCCAAATGCCGAGGCTTATATGAGGGAGCACGGATTGGCAGAGGGGAAATTCAAGTGTATACCAAACGGCATAGTGCTTGAGGAATGGGAGAATCCAGATGAAATCCCAGTTGAGCACAGTAGGACATTTGACCGGTTGAAAAGTGAAGGAAAGTTTATCGTGGGATACTTTGGAGGACACGCTTTATCAAACGCATTAGATTCGATAATTGATACTGCCGAAGCTATTACAGATAAAGATATACATTTCGTGCTGGTTGGCGACGGGGTCGAGAAGAAAAGGCTGATTGAGCGTGCCAAGGATATGGGATTGGAAAACGTGACATTCTTGCCGCCTATAAGTAAAAGGAGTATACCTAACTTATGTAGTAGATTCGACTGTGCTATTTTATGTGGAAACGAGTCTCCTTTATATAGATTTGGGATAAGCCCAAATAAACTGTTTGATATAATGGCATCTGGTAAACCGGGGATATGTGCTATTGGAGTAAAAAGCTATTTATCCGAGTATGGTTGTGGCTTTGATGTGAAAAATAATGATATTTCGACCATATGCGAATTGTTGGGGATGATAAAAGAATATACTCCTGATGAAGTGAAAAAAATCTCAGCAATAGGGCGTGAAGCAAGTAAAGAAAGATTTAATTATGAAAACTTGGCGCATGAGTTTCTAAATATATTGGAGGTATGAGAAGTGAAAGAATACCTGTTAAGGAAAATAGAAAATAGGGAAGTCAAAGTAGGTGTAGTCGGCTTGGGATATGTCGGTCTTCCTCTTGCAGTCGAGAAAGCAAAAGCCGGATTCAAGACTATCGGATTTGATGTTCAGAAAGCCAAGGTGGATCTTGTAAATTCAGGCACAAACTATATCGGCGATGTAGTTGATGATGATCTCAAGAAAATAGTTGAAAATGGTATGCTGCAGGCTACAAACGATTTTAGTTTTGTGAAGGACGTAGATTTCATCGCCATCTGTGTCCCTACCCCATTGGACAGGCATCAGCAGCCGGACATCAGTTACGTCAGATCCTCCGCGGAAGAGATCGCAAAGCATATGACGAAAGGAACGATGGTAGTATTGGAGTCCACAACGTATCCGGGAACGACAGAAGAACTCCTCAAGCCTATCCTCGAATCATCAGGATTAAAGTGCGGAGAAGATTTTTATCTGGGATTTTCTCCTGAGAGGGTCGATCCCGGCAACAAGCAGTTCAAGACCAAGAACACTCCGAAAGTTGTAGGCGCTATAGGCAATGATGCCAGGGAAGTGATAGCAGCTATGTACAGAGCGGTTCTTGAGGGAGATGTGTATGAGGTGTCTTCTCCGGCAATTGCTGAGATGGAGAAAATCCTTGAAAACACTTACAGAAATATAAATATTGGCCTTGCTAACGAAATGGCTATACTTTGCAATAAGATGGGTATTGATTACTGGGAGGTCGTAGATGCAGCAAAGACTAAGCCGTACGGCTTCCAGGCATTCTATCCGGGACCGGGGCTCGGTGGGCATTGTATACCGCTCGACCCTTACTATCTTTCGTGGAAAGCTCGTGAGTACGGATTTCATACTTCGATGATAGAGAATTCCATGATGGTAAATGACAGGATGCCTGAATACTGTGTGGAAAGGTCTATGGAGATCCTTAATAGGCATAAAAAGGCTCTTAATGGATCGAAGGTACTGGTGCTGGGCGTTGCGTATAAGAATGATATCGATGATTATAGGGAAAGCCCGGCGATCAGAGTGATTGAAAAGCTGAAAGAAGCTGGTGCCGCAACAGATTTCTACGATCCATGGATCGCCGAGTACAGAGATAATGGCCAGACGTTCCAGGGAATAGATTATATAGACGCGAATGTAATTTCAGAATACGATCTCATAGTGATCACAGCTGCACATACTAATATCGATTACGATATGATACAGAAAAACGCAAAAGCCATCTTTGATACACGTAATGCGATGAAAGAAGTGGAAAACAGAGAGAATATAGAGGTACTGTAAATATAGGAGGATTTAATGCAGTTTACATATAAAGCATATAGCAATATGATTGAGTTGTTGCGTGAAAAAGGATATATTTTTTCAAACTATCATAATTGCGTAGATGTAAATAAGCCTGTAATACTGCGACATGATATAGACTATTCATTGGAAAAGGCTCTTAAATTAGCGAAGTTGGAGTATGAATTGAGAGTGTCAAGTACATACTTTGTGATGCTGACAACGAAATTTTATAATTTAATGTCACGTGATAATTTAAAGATTGTTGATAAAATAAAGGAGTATGGGCATGATATAGGGTTACATTTTGATGAAGTAAATTATCCTGAATATTATTATGACACACATGGTGGAGTGCGTGATGTTATTTTTCAAGAAGCAAGACTTTTTAAACAAATAACAGGGATTGATGTAAAATCAGTATCAATGCACAGACCATCGCAAAAAACATTAAATTCAGACTATGATTTGTCGCCTATGATGAATTCATATAGTAAATATTTTTTTGATGAATTTAAATATATTTCAGATAGCCGAAGAAGATGGAGAGAAGATATAGAAGGTATAATAAATGCCGGGGAGTATAATAAACTTCATATTTTGACGCATGCTTTCTGGTACAATATTGAAGAAATTGGTATTAAAGATTCAATTAAAGAATTTATTGAAAACGCAAATGCAGAGCGATTTTATATTCTTAGTGAAAATATATCTGATTTAGAGAGCATAATTAGTATGAGAGAGATAAAGTGATAAGGTACAACAGATGATTAAATTTAATTATAGAGCAAAGGATTTAATTGAATGTTTAGGCGGGGATATCATAAGTGATGAAGATGTAATTATAGAATGTGTGTCTACACTTAATTCGCCTGCGATTAATTCAATGATGTTTTTCACCGAAAAAAAATGGAAAGATGAATATTTTAATTTATTAGATAAAATAGAAAAAAGCTTTATAATAATAGAGCCAACATTGAAAGAAAAATTTATGGCTATTTGCAATAATAATTGTATAGTTGTTTCAGAAAATGCAAGGCTATATTTTGCGAAAGCTCTCAAAACTATGATCGGTAAAATAAATAAGGAAAGAAATTATTGCATGCAAGATAATTATATTATGGGCGAAAATGTAATAATTGGAGAAAATGTTTCCATTGAACCGCAAGTTTTTATAGATCACGATGTTGTAATAGGAAATAATGTAATTATAAGAACCGGAGTGAAGATAAGACAAAACGTCATCATCGAAGATAATGTTATTATAGGGGAAAACAGCGTTATTGGAGCGCAAGGGTTTGGCATTGAAAAAGATGTAGATGGAAAGAATTTAAGAATTCCACATATAGGCGGAGTTGTGATAAAAGAAAATGTTGAGATAGGAGCTTTGTCTTCAATAGTGTCAGGGACGATATTTCCTACGGTAATAGAAAGAAATGTGTTTATCGATGATTTGAATCATATAGCACATAATTGTCACATAGGTGAAGGAACGCTTACTACAGGAAAGGTAGAAGTCGGAGGAAGTGCTAAAATAGGGAGTAATTCATATATAGCACCAAATGCAACTATAAGAAATGGCATTTCGATTGGCGAAAATTGTTTTATAGGACAAGCTTCATCAGTGCAGAAATCATTTGGTGATAATGTTTCTTTGGTTGGAAATCCTGCAAAAATATTTGATAAGAAAAATAATTGAGAGGGAAATTTAAAGTGAGTGAGTTTTTTGTACATGAATCAAGTTATGTAGATGATGGGGTAAAGATCGGCAAAGGAACAAAGATATGGCATTTCTGTCATATACAGACAGGTGCGAAAATCGGTGAAAAGTGTTCTTTTGGTCAAAATGTGAATGTTTCCAATAACGTCAAGATAGGAAATGGCTGTAAACTGCAAAACAATGTATCAGTTTATGAAGGCGTTGAGATGGAAGATTATGTTTTCTGTGGACCATCAATGGTGTTTACTAACGACCTGACACCGCGAGCTAAATATCCTAAAGGCAGCGCTGGATATAAAAAAACATTGCTTAGAACAGGTGCTACGGTTGGGGCAAATGCAACTATCGTGTGTGGAAACACTCTTGGCAAATGGTCGATGATCGCGTCAGGTGCGGTAGTGACAAAAAATGTGCCTGACCATGCTTTGATGGCAGGAGTACCCGCAAAACAGATCGGATGGGTATGTGAATGCGGAGAAGTGTTGAAAGATGGATTGACTTGTGGTAAATGCGGGCGAAGATACAAAGAAACAGATGACGGTCTTGTTGAGAAGTAAGATTGGAGGAACATATGAGATATGCATTGATAGGCTGCGGAAGGATTGCAACGAACCATATGAAGGCAGCTGTGAACAATAATCTTGAGATAGCAGCGGTATGTGATATAATACCGGAAAAGATGGAGGAACTCCTTGCGAAGCACGAGCTTAGGGATGATAGTGCCATAAAAAGATATAAAGATTATAAAAAAATGATAGAGGAAGTAGAGCCTGAGCTTGTGAGCATAGCGACAGAAAGCGGGATCCATGCGGAAATCGCACTTTACTGCATAGAAAAGGGAGTAAATCTCATTATCGAAAAGCCTATGGCTATGAGTATAGAGGATGCCGACAAGATAATCAAGATGTCGGAAGAGAAGGGCGTAAAGGTATCGGCGTGTCATCAGAACAGGTTTAATGTGGCTATACAGCAGCTCAGAAAAGCTATGGAAGCAGGTCGGTTCGGCAAATTGTCACACGGATCCATCCATGTGCGCTGGAACAGGAACAAGGGATATTATGATCAGGCGCCATGGAGAGGAACGTGGGCACAGGATGGTGGTGCTCTCATGAACCAGTGTATACACGGCATAGATCTGCTCAGATGGATGATGGGTGATGAGATTGAAGAGATATATGGAGCAACAAGGCAGCAGTTCCATGATTACCTTGAAGCTGAAGATGTAGGAATGGCAGTTATCAAGTTTAAGAATGGTGCGATAGGCACTATCGAGGGAACTACGAATGTATATCCTAAAAACCTTGAGGAAACTCTTTACATTTTCGGAGAAAACGGAACTGTAAAAATAGGAGGCACATCCACCAATAATATAGACGTATGGGATTTTGCAGATGAGAC
>CAUDEQ010000016.1 GCA_958448635.1 uncultured Bacillota bacterium
GATTCGGGACTTTCACCCGTTAGAAACGTGCGCCGCCAGGCGCACAACAAAAAAAGCGTCGCCGGGTCTCCGGTGACGCTTTATATAATGGTGTTTTATGCTGTATATACAGTTGTTTTCTTCACATGGATATCCTGCACTTCATGGTATCTGCGATCATAGGCACAGCTCCTGTCGGCGCGCTCTCTGTTCTGAGCTTTTCTGTCATTTTCAAAGCCTTATACACCTCGTCAACATTTCGTTTCACAGGCGCATTGGGATCTCCGAAAAAAACGCCTATAGTCCTGTAGTATCTCAGCGGATTCTTAATCTTTGGATTCGAGAGCCGCCCGCCCTCCTCCAGCAGCTTCATGGTCCTTTCAAATACTTTCTGAGGTCCTGCATTTCCTACGAATATGATGTCCACATCTTTTCCTTCGTACCTTTTTACAGACCTCATATTGTTCGTCACTATCGCCTTTCTTGTTATCATGCCATTACCTCCTTTCGTTATCCGGGAGCCGAAGCAGCCTTCACTCCCCTTCTACTGTCTACAAAATAGCACATATATTTGAATGGAGTGCAATACCCTAGTTTGCAAAAATCTCCATCTGACTGGAGATATTGTCTGAAAATTCTTTTTTTGGTATACTGTACCTATTCCGAACATATCACAGAAATCATATCCGAAAGGATATTTTACGATCCGTGAAGAGCCATGTTCATATCTGAAAGATTCGAGAGGTGATATCTGATGAAAATCGGTGATTTTGCGAAGAAATACGGTCTAAACGTAACTGCCGTAAGATATTATGTGGAGCATGCTTTGCTGACTCCTGAAAGAAAAAACAATCAGTATATATTCAATCGTTCCTGCATGGACGACATGGAAAAGATTCTCAAATATAAATCGCTGTCTTTCTCGCTGGAGGAAATAGAGCTGCTTCTGTTTCTTGAAAAGACCTCTAAATTTAAAGATGCCATCGTAACGGATATATTCTCAAGCATCCTCCTGGAGAAAAAGGATGAGCTTGAGCAGCAAAAGGCCGAAATAGAAGATACGATAAAAAGGCTGTCTTATGAAATAGAAAATTTCCCTGAAAAGGGCGGCGGTATTTTAAACGGTCCCAATGGAATCCCATTTACCTTCATACCTTATCTTTATTGCCCCGCATGCGGCATGCCTCTCAGCCTTGAGTCCGCCAGCATAACGGGGCGCAAGCTCATTTCGGGCGATCTCTGCTGCAAATGCGGCTATCACAGCTGCATAGATGATGGAGTAATTCTCTGTGAAGGCTACACAGATACCACGCCCTTCAAGGCTTTTAAAAATATAGAGTCTGTGGTGTCCATAGCAGAGGAGTTCGGCAACGAATACAGAAGACTGGTGGATAAGACATATATGTGGATGTACCACAGCCTTCCAAAAGCCACGACACATCAAAATGTGATGGCAGGGCCTTTTACCTTTAATTTTCTCCTTAAATATTGTCAGGAATTCAACAGCGATACTACATTTATAATAGTCGATCCGTCTCTCAAACGAATCAAAAAAATGCAGAGCTATATGAATGATTTCGATTACCAGACGGTTTTTATCGCCGGTAATATAGACGAGGTGCCCATAAGAAAAGAGTGTATCGATGTGTATATCGACGACTTCTCGTCTACCAACTGTATATTCACATACAATCAAAGTCACTACAGGCACATCGCTCCTTTGCTGAAAAAGCGCGGCGTATCTGCAGGGATCTTCACCGATTATGAAAAGGCTCCAATGAGCCTTGAAAATTTCAAAAACGATCATCCGACCTTTATACCTGAAAAAATGAAGCTTGGCAATATAAAAAACGATATAAGCTCCTCAGGTATGAAATTCACGGAAAGCAAGCTCATAGGAAGCACCTCGGGCAAGGAAAAACAGTTCAACAGACAAGTCGGCAATGAAAGAGTTCCCGTAATGGGATTCATCGCAGCTAAAGAATAAGCCTGCCTTCAAACACATCTGCAAGTCGCAGCTGTTTGCCGGCAGGCATAATCCATTTGTTTATTTTACCATGTACGCATCGTATACGATGGTCCACTCGTCCTTGCAGCCCAGAATACCGAAGCAGCATGCTCCGTTGAGCCACTGATATCTTTCGTCTCCCGTCTCAAAGAGAAGGTGCTGACGAAAGTAATAGTCCGCCGGATCGACGTACTCGCCTCTTTCCATGGCGGCATCCTGCTCAGGCTTGATGACTGCCCTGCCTATGGTGGTCAGGGAGATCAGCGCCCAGTCATCCGTCTTCAACAGATATCGCGTGTCTACGCAGTTGAGATAGTTGGGGTACATCAGATTCCAGTCTGCACCGAAGCTCATCACGTCGCCGCTTATCTTGCCGTCAAATCTGCCTCCCGCTATGGGACATATCACCAGATCGCCTCTGCCCACATTACCTACCTCATGGATGCCTTCATCAAGATCCACCTCTATGTAAAAAAGATGCTCCAGCTGCGCTTCCGGCAGCTTCATTCTTTCTCTCATTGCATACCTCCTGTATAATTCATCACGACAGCTTCACTTCCCGCCGTTTTTTAGGGCAAAGCCCAATCGTCAATAGCCGATTCGTTCTTACTTTATCGCATAGACATCCAGGCACACATTGCCCTCCTCCGTTATTATGGTAACGGCAAAGACAACGAGCCTGTTCACCCAGCGGTATTTCTCCGCTCCTGTGGTCAGCTCGACGGTGGTTCGGAAGTAATATTCCTCTCCATCAGGATACTCATCCCTTTCTCCGCTCATCGTCTCCATATCCATGATTAGCCTGCCTCGGCACTTTATGGATATAAAGGCTCCGTCGTCGGTCTTCAGCAGATATCTGGTATCCATGGCGTTGATGTTATCATCGTATAAAAGCCCCCAGTCTCCGCCGAAATCCATGATTTGGCCGTTTATCCGGCCTTCGAATCGACCGCCTTTTACGGGAACGATTTCGCTGTAGCCCGTGCCGATATCTCCCAGCGGCATCGGCTCTCCCAGAATGACCTCTGCGCGGAACAGCTTCTCAAATCCCGGCTCAGGCATACGATATTCACTCAGCTTCATTCAATATCTCTCCTTCGAACATTATCAGCTCAGGCTTGACCTGATGTATCTTCTCCTCGTCTATCTCAAACAGGTTGTCGCTGAGGATACACAGATTGGCCCTTTTCCCCGCTTCAAGACTTCCCGTCCTGTGTGCGTCTCCCAGGCTTATGGCATTGTTTATGGTATATCCCAGCAGGAGATCTTCGATGGAAAGCTTCTCTTCCTCAGGCTCTCTCATCTTCTCTTCTCCCGGCAGCTTTCTGGTATGCCCTGCCTCTATACCCAGGAAAGGCGATGCCATCTCGAAATCCTCGTTGTCCACCACGTCACTGCTGAAGTTTACAGGTACGCCCATCTCTATCATCCTGTTAAAGGAGTACATGCTGCGGAATCTTTCCTCACCCAGAAAGAGCTTTGCTGCGTCTCCAAAGGCGCCGCCTGCCCATGCCGGCGTGAAGTTTATGTGAACGCCCAGAGGCTTTACCCGTTCCCTGTCCTCAGGCTTGGTCAGCTCACAGTGTACCAGCCAGATTGTCGCCGTGAAGTCTCTTCCTTCGGCAGCTTCAAGACGCTGCGCCTTTTCCACTGCATTGAGCGCCGTTCTGAAGGATCTGTCACCTACGTTGTGTATCTGTATTCCCAGACCCTCCTGATTAAGGCGGCAGAACACCTGTGTAAGCTCCTCCTCCGTCATGTTCATCACTCCGCAGTCCTTTCCCTCAGGGTCATTGGCAAAGGGCTCTATCACTGCGCTGGTCCCTATCTCATTGGTCCCGTCCAGGAAGAATTTCAGCATATCCACCTTGATGTAGTCGTCTCCGTATTGTGCCTGCCATTTCTTTGCAGTCGCTATGGAGTCTTCCAGCGCATCGAAATTTTCCATCAGCACCATTCCATAATAGTAATGCTTTAGTCTCCCTGTTTTTTCCAGAGCCTTCATGGACTGCAGCGTTCCCTCGCTCTCGGTAAAGCCGTCGCAGATACCTGCCACGCCCCACGATGTGAAGTCCTCCAGCACCGGCAGCACCACCTCAGGATCCGATTCCGACGGCGGCTGCCATCCGAGCTTGTCAAACATCTTATCGATATCCTTATTGAATTCGAAGACCCTCTCATATGCGAAGCCATCGGGAACACCGTTTTCATCCCTGCCGTAATTGGCAGTGGAGTTCTCATTGTAAGGAGTATTCTCGTCTATCTCCATCAGCTCCAACATTCTGCTGTTGAGAAGCGCTCTGTGGAAGTTGGCATCGCACAGCAGCACCGGCCTGTCCGATACATATCTGTCCATCAGATACCTGTCCACACCCGGTTTGTCCATAAGCTCCGTAGGGCACGAATATGCGTATATATAAGGGCACTCCTCTGCGGACACCTGATCGGCGTAATCCCTGACGATCTCCATTATCTCCTCCACAGAGCCATAATCCTTTTGTTCCAGAAGAAAACACCATTTGCTTTTTGCCACGGCAGTCAGATGAGTATGGCTGTCGATGAAGGAGGGTATTATCATCTTCCCCTCCGCATCTACGATGTGAGGATCTTCACCTGCAATAGATCCGGCTTTCTTTACCTCGCCCACATATACGATGTCCTTACCTTCAATCACAAGAGCCTCAGCCCACTTCTGCTGTCTGTTTCCTGTCCATATGCGTCCATTGACTATTAATGTCCTGTTGCTCATATGTTGTCTCCTTTTATGCCTTTGTATCGTTCTTTTCCTGATTAAAATGCGGCCCGTCGATATGGGCCGCCTTTGATCAGATCATCTCGCCTTTAAATATGCGATGCTTTATTTGTGTGAACTCAACGTCCATTATATCCGTATTTTCAAGATCGCGATCCAGCACCAGAATGTCTGCGGATTTTCCGCATTCTATGGAGCCTGTGATATTTTCCGTAAACATCTCGTATGCGCCGGAAGCCGTGTAGCTTTTTATCATTTCCTCCAGCGTCATGCAATCTATTTCGGGATCATCATCAGGTCCGCATATAACATCCTTGTATTGCTCATAGTCAGGTGAATTCTTAGGATTCTTACGGGTCACGCCTATCTGTATTCCTATAAACGGATTGATGACAGTGAGAACAGGGAAATCCGTTCCCGATGCTATAACCACTCCGGCTCTATGCAGTCGTCCCATAGGATACTGATTCAACACCCTGTCTCTGCCCAGCAGAGGCTCGCTGAAGTTCTCCGCAAAGCCATCGTAAAGAGGCCATGACGGCTGCATGGATGCGATCACCTCCAGCTCTGCCATTCTCTTCATGTCTTCCTCTGTTATGTTGACTATATGCGCTATGGCATTTCTGTTGCCCTTCACGCCTTGATCCCTGACGTATTCGAAGCCATCGAGTATCTGCTTTACGGCAGCATCTCCCATGCAGTGGACATGTATCTGGAAGCCTGCTTTGCTCAGCTTGAGGAATGCCTTTCTCAGTCTTTCATCTGTCCATTGTGAGCCTCCCCTGTAATCTTCAGGAAGACCGTTCAGCTTGAGGATCTCCTCCTCAAAAGGCTCAATCACATAAAATCCGAACAGTCCTTCATCGCAGAAGAACTTGATGGTATCGATCTGGAAGTCCTCTCCCACATCGTATTTCCCTTTTTCGGCAACCATTTTATCAAACTGTTCGTCGCCCTCGGACGGATCGGCCAGCCATGCCGACCTTACACGTATCTTCAGCTTTCCTTCCTCTGCCAGCTGATGGTACGCCTCCATGGCGTTGGAGCTGGCATAGGCGTCAAACACACCCATTATACCGTTTGGCAGTGCATACTGCTCCTGGAAGGCCATCAGACCCTCCTTGTATTCTTCCACCGAGAAATCGGCTAGTTCAACGTTGTCGAAAACTATATCTATGGCCTGCATTTCTCTGAAGAGCCCTGTCGGCTCTCCATTTTCATCCCTCACCATACCTCCGGAAGGATCGGGAGTATCCTTGGTGATGCCTCCCATCTCCATGACCTTGCTGTTTACCAGCAGATAGTGGTAATCGTATGATCTCATGGTCATAGGTCTGTCGGAGCATATCTTGTCAAGGTCTCTGCATGTAGGCTCTCCTTCCGGATCCTCCTGGAATTCCGCAGGGTTCCAGCCCACCGACCTGATTATCGGTAGGTCGGGATTCTCATCGCAGTACTTCTTTAGCTCTGCCATCATCCTGTCGATATAATCCTGTCTGCTTTCCTCCGGATATCTGTCAAAGCCGTACATCAGCTTCGTCTTGTAAAGCTCCGTGCAGGAGGATGAATGAAGATGCGCATCGATAAATGCGGGTATGATACTGCAGCCTTCGGCGTCGATTACCTCGACGCCGTCGCCTGCGTAGGCATTTATCTTTTCCTCGGATCCAACATCTATTATCCTGCCGTCTCCGATGGCGATACTGCTGCTTTCCTTATCGGAAAAAATCTTTCCGTTCTTGATTATTATATCTGCCTTCATAGTTACGATCGCTTTCTGATGTTCAATATTCAAAGCTTATGCTGCGCATTTGTTCTTCTTGGAGGTTGCGATAAATCTGAGGACTGTTGCAATTACCAGCGCCACCGTCATTACCAGCCATGGAGTCTTGTAGCCGCCTGTTGCGTCGAACATCATTCCAACCAGCGGTGCTCCAAATATTCCGCCCACAGCGATAAGCATGTTGAGATAACTGATGAATCTGTGGAGTTCCTTCTCTCCGCATACATATGCCATAACCAGCGGCGATACGGTGTTTACCGCAGGAACGCCGAATGCATAGAGGATTATAGCAGGATACATAAGTCCCGGCATATTTGCCACCATGGCATATCCCAGTGTTCCCAGTGCGAACAGCAGACATGTTGCCGTTGCGCCGAACTGTACTCCGAACTTATCTGTTGCCCATCCTATGATCAGGTTCGTTCCGATGAGGGCAACGGATATCAGCGATGATATAAACGTTGCTATAGTCGGTGACTGACCTGACATGATGAGAGTAGGAATTCCGTGGGACAGCATCGAGCTGGAAGCCAGTACCAGGAATACACAGGATATGAGAACCAGCCATACTGGAGCTTTCTTAAGACCTTCCTTTACTGTGTATCCAGGAACAGCATTAGGATTAACAGCTCCTGCTGGCGGCATTTCTTCACCCTCACCCATTCTGGCGATTCCTTTTTCGGCAGGGCTCCACACTGCAAATTTTGCCATGAGAGGCAGACAAATCAGTATACCAACTGCACAGAATATATAGCCGCCTCTCCATCCTGCATTATATATTACCATATTCAAGATATTTACGACTACCATACCGAGGAGAGAGATGCCACCGATATAGATACTCATAGCTCTTCCTCTTACAGCCGGACCGAACCAGTTACTTACAAGTATCGTGCATGGCGTTGCCGTACATGCGGCGAAGCATATGCCCTGAAGAATTGACAATGCATAGAAGTGCCATACCTGACTCGAAAAAGCAAAGCCAACGAATGAGAGAACTCCCAGCGTTCCAGTGATAAGCATTATCTTCTTGATATTATTCTTGTTAACTATTTTCGATACAATATACAGCGTGATGATATTCGCCACTGACAATATCGATATGTAAAGAGAAAATGCGCCTACCGGTATCTGCAGTTCCGTTGTTACCGGAACCATGAAATAACCGGAGGTAGAAATAATTCCGTTATAAATCAGCGTACCTATCAGTGACGCCATGATAATGATATACCAGCCGAAATAGATCTTACCGTTTTCATCTCTCAGCCTCATCTTGTTGTTCATTACGATTACCTCCTTGCAAAAAACATTTAGAGCCGCTCTTATTTTATGTATTTATCGTACAATTCTGTCTTTTGCGTAACAACCGTCATTTTTTGTGTCTATTTTATGTTTTTTAATAACATTTGACGTCATTTTGATTTTTTTGTATAATTTTAACAGGAGATAACCGATATGAGAAGAATAACTAAAGTCCTGGATCTCAAGGATCAGAAAATCGATTATATCAACAGCTCGCCGATTTCCATGGAGACATGTACTGTAAAGCACACGTCCGTCCATTTTCATCAAACGGCCGTAGAGCTCATCTATTGTCTTGAGGGTGAAGTCAATATACGCTGTAACCACGAGATCGTGACCCTGAAAAAAGGTCAAATCTTCACCGTGGACTTCGAGGATATACACTGCCTGTTTTCCGATAAGGAAAACCTGCTGATAGTGATGCATATCGACCTTAAAAACCTCAAAACACCATGGCAGTTTCTGGAATACGTCTATTTCGCATGCGAGGATAACTCATGCGAGCCGTACCAGCAGGAGCCGCTGCAGCAGATAAAAAACCTGCTGCTGGCCACCGCCTATCTCTACACGAAAAAGAGTACCCTTTCCATCGACGAAAGCGTATTCGCAGCCAATAAGATCGCCGATATTCTGTGTGAGTATTTTGACTGGTTCAATTACATAAACATCTATCCCAATCGCAACGATGAGATCCGTGAGCGTTTTCAGGCCATATCCGCCTACTGTCAGAACAACCTCCGCAGAAAGGTCACCATCGCGGAGCTGGCCAAGACAGTACACATCAATGAAAATTACCTGTCCCAATTCATACGAAAGTCACCATACGGCAGCTTCAGCAATATGATAGGCTACTTCCGATGCTTCCATGCCCAGTATCTGCTGCTTACAACGGAGCTGTCCGTCATAGATATTTCCAACCGATGCGGCTTCTCCGACGATAAATACTTCTATAAGCATTTCAAGCTGGCATGGGGACAGACGCCGAAGGAATACAGACGATGGTTCAGAGAATACATCAAGGATGAAAACGATGTCACCTTCATCGCCAACGACGAAGCCCACAGGATCATCGAGCCTTATGTTGCCGAATATTTTTCGCATCATATTATCCTGAAGCCTTGATAGTATGCTGCTCCGCCTCCGCCGCGATTTCTCCAACAGCCCTGATGACTGCGGCGATTTCGCCTTCAGATGTGTAAAAGCCGGGGCATATCCTAATGCAGCCGATATCGGCTGTTCCTATGGTTTCATGGGCTCTGCCGCTGCAGTGAAAGCCTGCCCTGACGGCAATATCATACCTGTCGCTCAGTATGGCTGCAGCCGCCTCACAGTCGATGCCCTTTATATTCAAGGCGACAACCGGCGTCTTCATATGCGTATCCTCAGGACCGTAGAGCGTAACTCCTTTTATCACCGCCAGCCCTCTCTGCAGCTTTTCCGTCAGCCTTCTTTCATGCTCCTCTATGGCATCTATGCCTATCTTACCTATCATTCCGGCTGCTGCTCCCAGCGCTATTATCCCAGGAGCATTCACCGTTCCCGCCTCGTAGCCCTCGGGATAATCCTCCGGCTGCTGCTCGCTCTTTGACCTGGTGCCGGTTCCTCCGGAAAGCAGAGGCCTCATGCTGATTCCCTCCCTTATGTAGAGAAAGCCCGTTCCCTGCGGTCCCATGAGTCCCTTATGCCCCGGCACCGCCAGTATATCTATGTGATTTTTCTTGACATCCAGGTTCATATGACCTGCGCCTTGTGCGCCGTCCACCATGAACAGCACGCCTTTCCTGACGGCTATGCTCCCGATTTCACCCAGAGGCAGCTTGGTGCCCGTGACATTGGATGCCGCCGTCATGACTATAAGCCGCGTATTTCTTCTGATGGCAGCCTTTACATCGGTAACGGATATTGATCCGTCCCTTCTGCAGCTTACGAAATCCGTGACAACGCCTCTCTGCCTCAGCTCCATCAGCGGTCTGACTACGGAATTATGCTCCATGGACGATGTGACCACATGATCGCCGGGTCTCAGTATCCCTTTAAGGGCGATGTTTATCGCCTCGGTGCAGTTCTTGGTGAATATTATATGTCCGGCGTCCTCTATGTTGAACAGCCGAGCCAGCGCCACCCTGGATCTGTATATCTCCTGTGCTGTCCTCACCGCCATCAGGTGCCCTGCCCGACCCGGATTCGCACAGTAGCCTGAAGCTGCGTCCATCATTGCCTTAAGCACCTCTGCCGGCTTTGGATACGATGTGGCGCCATTGTCCATATAGATCATAAGCATACCTCCGAAATTCCTATGCTGCTTTCGCAAGAAAAAATACAGGCGTCGGTTTCATACCTCCACCTGTATTACATCTATGCTTTATCATATCTATATGTTCCATTTCCTGTCTGCGATTTTTGCCAGCAATGATTTTTTGACGGTTATGGCGTCCTCAGGGCACATTTCCTGACAGCAGTAGCACTTTATGCATTTCCCATAATCGTAATATGCTTTGCCCTGCGACTTCCCGCCTGTGCCGTCTTTCCCTATGTGTATCGCCTTTCCTTCAACAGGACAGCTGCTTACGCATATCCCGCAGCCGATGCACCTGTCTTCCCTGACTACGGGCTTCTTCTGAAGCAGCGGCATCAGAAACCTTATGGAATGAAGCGTTCCCTTGTACTCCTTGCCTCTCTGCACATTGAAATCGCTGTTTCCGTATTTTTCCGCCGCTTCCCGGAGAGTCATCTCCTCCTCCTCGGTCACCACCGTCACGCTTTCATACGTCCCCAGCCCTGCTTCTGCAGCTGCCGCATTGGTGGGAACCAGCTCCGGTCTCAGATCCACCAGATGGCAGAAGAGACTGTCCATTGCCACAGGGTCGACCGACATCAGTATCACGTTCATTTTTACGGGATCTCCGCTCTGCGGTCCGTTGCCCTCCATGGCCAGAATACCGTCCATCACATGGAGCTTCGGTGAAACCAGCACGTTGAGATCAGCCACCATCTTGGCAAAGGTCTCTGCCGTGGAAAACCTCGCATGCGACGATGCTTTGTTTACGCCGAAAACGCAGCCGAAGGTGTTCTTTACAGCCCCCGTTATCCTCTCCAGCTGATGTGTCTTCATCTTGCAGACGTTGATGATGCCGTCTGCATCGAGGATCTCTCTGCATATGACGAACCTGTCCGCCACCCTTCCCTGCGGAAAGCCCACGGTCTCTCCCTCTTCAAAGCTTCCAAAAGGTATTCCCAGGCTGTCTGCTGCCTCCTTCAGTCCGCATTCCTCTGCGATCCTCTCGGGACGTATCATGGGATTTCCCGGGGAATCCCCGTATTTGAGATTGGAAAAGCCCGCCTCCTGAAGCAGCCGGCCCACAGCTCTGAAGACTGCAGGATGAGTCGTACATGCCTTCTCAGGAGGGCACTTTGCCAGAAGATTCGGCTTGATAACCAGCCTGCTCTCCTTTTCGACACAGCCAAGTATTTCCTCAAGTCCTCCCAGAAGCTCTGCAGCCTTTCTGACAGCCATATCCACCTTTTCCTGCTCATATGACTCACATTTCACCAGCGCAACGCGGCTTTTTCTCATATCCTTTTCCATATCCTTCTCCTAATGTGTGGTTATGCCGCTTCCGCTTATGGGTATGGCCTCTCCCAGAAACGTAGCTTCAGGCTTCACGAGCCACATGCCGAAGTCCTTGACCCTGGCCAGGATCTCTCTGCCTTCGCGCATTTCCTGTCCTCTGTAGACAGCCTGATCTGCCGATGCGCCCACTGCGTCGATGCCCATCCTGTTACACCCGTAAAGAGCTCTGTACAGGTGGTATTCCTGGGTTACCACCACCATGGACTCCACTCCGAAGACATACGATGCTCTGTAGACGGAATCGTATGTGGAAAATCCCGCATGATCCAGGAATATGTCTTCCTCTGCAACTCCCCTGTCCACGGCAAAGTTCTTCATGACCTGGACCTCGTTGTATTCCATCTGACCATTATCTCCCGTAAGCAGCAGCTTAGGCGCGACTCCCATATGGTAAAGGGCGATGCCTGTCTCCAGCCTGTCCTTCAGCATCTGGCTCGGCGTCCCATCGGGATTGACGGCAGCTCCCAGCACCATGATGCATTCGGGCTCTATACGGCTTATTTCCACAAGATCGCTGTTGGTTACAGATGAACGGTCTCCGTTGTAATGGACGATGATCTGATCGTCCGTTGACTTGATGACATAAAGGTTTATGATCACTGCCAGCACCGCAATCAATATGCCTATCTTTATTATGAACTTTATGAATCTGAATAGCAGTCTGAACAAATTATTATCCTCTCTTTCAAGCTCCTATTCTATCAGGAAATTATGTGAGTTTAAAGAAAAAATAGACTTTACGCCAATTTTGTTGTAGAATATTTAATTAGAGATTATGCAAAATATTTTTTTATATACAAAGGAGTATGTTATGAAATACAATTTTCCAATCGAGAAAAACCCTAATCCAAAGGCAAAGCCAAACCCTGATACTCTGAGGTTTGGAACTGAATTTACAGATCACATGTTCATTATGGAATACGAAGACGGCAAAGGCTGGCATGACGGAAGAATCGTCCCTTACGGCCCTCTCGTTTTAGATCCTGCCGCAGTGGTTTTTCACTACGCCCAGGAAATGTTCGAAGGTCTCAAGGCCTACAAGACTCCTGAAGGAAAGGTACAGCTTTTCAGACCTGACATGAATGCCAAGAGAACAAACAAAACCAACGACAGACTTTGCATTCCTCAGATCGACGAGGAGCTTTACGTGGATGCCATCAAGGCTCTCGTAAAGGTGGATGCAGACTGGATTCCTCAGAAGGAGGGTACTGCCCTTTATATCAGACCGTTTATCATAGCAGATGAGCCGTTTCTGGGAGTGCGTCGCTCCACTCATTACAAGTTCATCATCATTCTCAGTCCTGTAGGCCCTTACTATGTAGGAGGACTTACTCCTACCAAGATCTACGTTGAGGACAAGTATGTTCGTGCCACCGAAGGCGGTACAGGCGAAGCTAAGTGCGGCGGAAACTACGCAGCCTCCCTGAAGGCTCAGGAAGAAGCTCACGAAAAAGGCTACGAGCAGATCCTCTGGCTTGATGGTGTTGAAAGAAAATACGTCGAAGAAATCGGTACGTCAAACGCCTTCTTCATGATCGGCGATGAAATCATCACAGCCCCTCTTGACGGAACTATACTGCCGGGCATCACCAGAAATTCCGTTATCGCTCTTCTGAAGAAAAAAGGCGTTAAGGTGGTTGAACGAAAGCTCGCCATCGACGAGGTTGTGGAAGCATACAAGAACGGTCAGTTCAAGGAAATGTTCGCCTCCGGCACTGCTGCAGTTATTTCCCCTGTAGGTGAGCTTTGCTACAAGGGCGAATCCATGATAATCAACGGCGGCGGCATCGGACCTGTTGCTCAGGAGCTTTATGACACTCTCTACGGAATCCAGACAGGTACTGTAAAGGACGAAATGGGTTGGACAGTGGCGGTTGAATAAGGCCATATATACAACAGATGAATACTAAAAAATGAGCTTTGCCAAAAGGCAGGGCTTATTTTTATTGCCGAGCAAATTTCCTCAAAGCGGTCAATTCGAAAGCTCATACTCTACATGGTCCTCGCTATTATATACGCAAGATATGCGACGTAGATAATCAGCATTATCACGCCCCAGCCTCTTGTCAGCTTCTTGTTTTTTATCAGCGGTATCAGCACTATGAGGCTGACTGCTATCAGTATTATCATATCGTATATGCTGAGTATGGTTATCCCTATCGGATGTATCGTTGCCGACAATCCCAGCACCAGCAGCAGATTGAATATATTGGAGCCTATGACATTGCCTACGGCAATATCGGTTTCGCCCTTGAGAGCCGCCACCACGCTTATCACGAGCTCAGGAAGAGATGTCCCCAAGGCAACTATGGTAAGGCCTATCAGTATTTCATCTATGCCGAAATCCCGCGCTATTGTCACCGCCGAATCAACGACGAGGTCTCCTCCGAATATGATCCCTGCAATTCCTGCGAGCGAATAGATTAGAGCTCTGACAAGGGACATGCTGCTTTCTCCAGCCGGCTCATCTGCTCCGGCTGGATCGTTGGTCTTCTTTGCCTTCTTGACGGTGACTATCATGAAAATGACGAACAACGCCAGTAAGATTATACCGTCAATACGTGAAATGCTGCTGCTTCCCATTCCGAAACCGCCGCTCATCACCAGCAGAAGCATCACCGCTATGATCGATAGCGGATATTCAAATCGCAATGTCTCACGCGATACGGGACAGGCTCTTATAAGTGCGGAGGCTCCCAGCACCACCAGCAGGTTGAAGAGATTCGATCCCAGTGCGTTTCCCACAGCGATCCCATTGGCCCCCTTCAGGGCAGCTGTTACGCTGATGGCTGCTTCAGGCATGCTCGTCCCAAAAGCCACCACAGTAAGCCCTATGATGAAGGCCGGGATGTTGAAATACCTCGCAATGGCGGAGCTTCCCGAAACGAATATATCCGCACCCTTTACAAGAAGCAGGAAGCCTGCCACCAATATGATATATGCCATATGATACTCCTTACTCTGCAATATACCGTGATTAGACGAATATGCAGCAACAGCTGAATCAACAAGAAAACAGACGCAACATCTAAAAATAATGCTGCGCCTGTGAATGTCCTTAGTGCATTAGTTTACTACAGTTTTCTCAATAAGTCCACTACTTCTATCTTTTCGGCTGCTGTCTCTGCCACGCTCTTGATGACGCGGGCAGGAACTCCTGCAACGACCACACCTGCCGGAACATCGTCCACCACCACTGCACCGGCGGCTACAACAGAGCCTTCGCCTATGCGGCAGCCCTCCAGCACAACTGCATTGGCTCCGATGACAACGCCGTCCTCGACTATGACAGGCTGCGCACTTGGCGGCTCGATGACTCCTGCCAGCACCGTACCGGCTCCGATATGACAATTCTTTCCCACTGTGGCTCTGCCGCCCAGTATGGCTCCCATATCTATCATGGTTCCCTCACCGATGACTGCGCCTATATTGATGACTGCGCCCATCATTATTACTGCATTGTCGCCGATCTTCACCTTGTCTCTGATGATGGCGCCCGGCTCGATCCTGGCCTTGATGTCCTTCATGTCCAGCAGCGGGATCGCCGAATTCCTGCAGTCGTTTTCCACCACGTAGTCCTCGATGCTTTCCTTGTTTGCATCCAGAAGCTCCTTTATCTGAGCCCAGTCTCCGAAGACGATCTTATCTCCGGCGCCGAACACCTGACAGCCTTTGAAATCCACAGGCGCTTTTTCCTTTACATATACCTTTACAGGCGTCTTTTTCTCCGCATTTCCGATAAATTCTATTATTTCTCTTGCTTCCATCTTTCGTATTACTCCTTCTGAAATTTAAGAACGGCGTCTGTCAAGTCACCATTTTATCCGAACAGTATGTCCTCCATAGTATAATAACCGATTTCTGCTGTGGCTGTAAAGCCCGCAGCCTTCAATGCACCTGCTGCAAAGATCTTTTTGGAGCCTGCTCTGTGCTTCACCTCTATGATCTCATCCTCTCCTGCGTAGATTACCGTATGCTCTCCTGCCACCGTGCCTCCGCGCAGCGTATGTATGCCGATCTCGTGGCCTCTCTTCCTCATACCCTCTCTGCCGTATACATGGTCGTATTTGCCCTCTCCATCGGCGGCAGCCAGCAGCATCTTGGCTGTGCCGCTGGGTGCATCCAGCTTTTTGTTATGGTGCATTTCTACTATCTCTATGTCGAAGGCGTCCTCAAGTATAGGCGTGATCTCAGCGATGACCCTCTTCATCACGTTGACGCCCAGCGAGTAATTTGCTGAAAAGACCACGGGAACCTTCTCTGCCAGCCGCCGTATTTTTTCCATATGCTGCTCTTCAAGTCCTGTCGTGGCGATGACTGCAGCGCAGCTGTGTGCCTCACAATATCCGCAGAGCATATCGAGATTGGCCGGATGGCTGAAATCTATCACCACGTCGATGGCCTTTCCGTCTGCGTCTCTACCCTTTTCACCGGCAGCTTCGCCCAAAGCTTCCAGCGTTTCTCCGTTGAGGGGCTCAACAACGCCCACGAGCTCGAAGCCTTCCTTTTCTTCCGTCATCTGCGACAGAACTCTTCCCATGGCTCCGCCGCCCAAAATAGCAACTCTCATATCTCTTATTCTTTCCTTTCCTCTTCGATAATATAAGCACAGTCAAGTCTAATTTCTCCTGTCATAGGAGGAAATCAAAAAATATCAGGACTGCATCAGCAGTCCTGTCTTATTTACAGAAGACCCAGCTTTTCCAGCTCTCCTCTGAGTACTGCCCTGTTCTCTTCAGCCATAGGATAAAGCGGCAGTCTGTACCCACCTGCGTCGAGACCCATCATGTTCATGGCTTCCTTTACAGGAATAGGGTTGGTCTCTATGAACAGCGCATTTATCAGATCTAGGTATTTGATCTGCATATCCCTTGCCTTTTTCACATCTCCTTCAAGATATGCCGTGGCCATCTCGTGAGCCTCCTTAGGCAGTATGTTGGCGAGAACCGAGATGATTCCGCCGCCGCCCATGGACATCAGCGGAACATTTATATCGTCATTTCCCGAATATATCGTGAAGTTGTCATCTATCAGCTTGGAGAATTTGCATACCAGTGACATGTCTCCGCTGGCTTCCTTGATTCCAACTATGTTCTTATGCCTGCATACAGCTGCCAGCACGTCGTAGCTGATGCTTATTCCTGTTCTGGCAGGTACGTTGTACAGAATTATAGGTGTGTTCACTGCGTCTGCAACAGTAAGAAAATGATTTATCATTCCCTGCTTGTTTGCCTTGTTGTAATAAGGAGATATCACCAGCAGCGCATCAGCACCCATCTTCTCGTATTTCAGGCTTGTTTCAACAGCCTTTGCCGTATTGTTTGATCCGCTTCCAACTACGATAGGAACTCTTCCTGCCGCCTGCTCGATGGATATCCTTACGATCTCATCCTCTTCCTCTGTGGTGAGAGTAGGCGTTTCCGCCGTGGTTCCCAGCACCAGGATAGCGTCTGTTCCTTCCTGTATATGCCATTCCACCAGCTCCCTCACTCTGTTGAAATTAACTGCTCCATCTTCAGTAAAAGGTGTTACAAGAGCAACCATTGATCCTTTTATCATTACCTCACCTTCTCCTTTCTTAAGCTTCTAAAAGCTCACCTTCCGCTATTTTAACTGATGGACCTTCCATAAATACGTTCCCATCATCCTCTATTTCAATTACTAAGCTTCCAAGTTGTAGTATAACCTCTGTTCGTCTTTTGCACAAGCCCTGCATATTGGCCACGACCACCGAAGCACACGCTCCCGTTCCACATGCCAGAGTCATTCCCACGCCTCTTTCGTAAGTCTTCATTTCCACCGTATTTTCATCTATACGCCTTACGAAGTTCACGTTTGTTTTCTCCGTATATACGGGATGCTCGCACAGCTGTCTGCCGACGTATTCGATGTCAAAGCTGTCGTAGTCCTCCACGAATACCACCGTATGAACGGTTCCCATGAACAGACTGCTCACGGTCCATTTGCTTCCGTCGTCTATTGTAAGCTCCTGCTCCAGGAAATCCCTCCTGTCGCTGTTCACTGCGATGCTGTCCGGTGTAAATACCGGTCTGCCCATATTTATCCTCACCATGAACGGCTCGTCAGATGTAACCTGAACGATCATGTCTCCTGCCAGAGTCTTTACAGGGTAGCTCTTCTCCGTTCTGATGCCTTCGTTCATACAGAAATACGCCATGCATCTTATCCCATTGCCGCACATCGGCGCACGGCTTCCGTCCATATTGTAGAACACCATTTCCAGCTCCGGCTCTTCTCTGACTATTATCAGACCGTCTGCACCTATTCCGGTGTTTATATCGCATGCTTTTATCGCCAGCTCCGGATATTTCTCCTCCGAGATGTGTCCGCAAAGATCCATCTCTTTTACAATTATGAAATTATTGCCGCAGCCGTGATATTTTGAAAATCGGATCATCTTGTTTCATCCGCCTTTCTTATCTTAAAATCTCATATATATTTTATCATCAAACGCTTCCGTATAACATCTTTTTTTCTTTTATACGACCTCAAGCCTGTACTGATCCTCATACGTCTCTCTTCTGATGACCGATCTGGCACGACCGTTACCTGCGAAAACTACTGCAGGTCTTCCCAACCTGTTATAGTTGCTTGCCATGGAGTATCCGTAAGCTCCTGTGGAAAATACCGCCAGTATATCTCCCGGCTCCGCCTTAGGCAGCTGCATTTCCTCTATCAGTACATCTCCCGATTCGCAGTTCTTTCCTGCTATGCAGTACGTCTCTTCCTCCGGCATTCCGTACTTTTCAGCCAGAACGCCTGTGTATTCAGCGTCGTAAAGTGCATGCCTGATGTTATCGCTCATTCCGCCGTCTACGAAAATGTAGTTCTTGTCTCCGCTTTCCTTCATGTCTCCTATGGTATAGAGGGTATATCCCGCTTCTCCCACCATCGCTCTTCCCGGCTCTGTTATCAGCTTGCGAAGAGTTACATCGCTGTTTTCCAGAGCTTTCTCTGCATATGCCACCAGCTTTCTGCACATATGACCTAAAGACACGGGTGCATCCGACTCCACATATTTGATACCAAAGCCGCCGCCTATGCTCAACTCCATATTATCAAGTCCGTATGATGCCTTCATGTCGGAAAGAAAATCTATCATGGTTCCCAACGCCTTTTCAAAAGAGCAGCAGTCCACTATCTGAGAGCCGATATGACTGTGAAAGCCCGCCATGGTCACATATTCGCTTTCGGAAAGCATCCTTATCACATCGCCGATATTTTCATCGTCATCTATATGGATTCCAAACTTTGAATTGGGAGTTGCTGTCATGATATATTCGTGAGTATGAGCAGAGATTCCCGGGTTGATTCTGAGCAAAGCTTTAGTGCAAGCCTTCTTCTTTTCTGCCAGCTTTATGATTCTCTCACACTCCATAACGTTGTCGATTACAAAGTATCCTACGCCTGCATCAAGGCCCATTTCAATCTCTTCATCGCTCTTGTTGTTTCCATGGAAGTACACCTTCTTCATGTCTGCGCCCACTCTGATGGCGCAATAAAGCTCGCCTCCGCTGACAACATCAAATCCGAGGCCTTCACCTGCCAGCATCTTGAATAATGCAGCGCACGAAAAAGCTTTGGATGCATATACGACTTCCGTGTCGAATTTATCCGATGCAAAATTCTTTGCTGCAGCCGATGCCTGCTGCTTTATTTTGTTTTCATCGTAAACATAAAGTGGTGTTCCGTACTGATCAGCCAATGTTCGGCTGCTGACCCCTCCGATCTGTAAAGTTTCCATATCATTTGTCTCCCTTGTTTGTTGTTTGTCTTTTTGGTTTTTACAGATGATAAAGGTATGCACGGCGAGAAAAGAAAAAGCCAGTAAGGCTTCCTCACTGACTTGTAAACAAATTAAATCATGACTAGTTATGTCAATTCTTGTCTGTCAAATAAGGATAGCGCAACTGTCAGGCTCACACCTGACAGACAGTCATATGGCTATTGACCATATGCCCACCGAAGCTTCATGCCTGAAACCACGATTCGGCGAAGATTGCCTCCAAGTAGATCACAGCCCGCCGGCTCCCTTACTCTTCTTCTGCTTCGCACCTCTATCATCTTTTTTATTCATTGGTGACAGTATAATAGATAATCCACCACATTGCAAGCATTTTTTGTGGAAATTAACAAAAAAATTTCATTGCCTTGTTTACAGTCAACATTTCGCCTCAAAATCATAGGTTCCCGCCTATTTTCATATATTACTAATACTACTGAAATGTGACTATAACAAGGAGGATACCGATGGATTTTTCAAAGATTACCAAAAGCCCCATAGTTCTTAAAGAGGAAAACAAGAGGTACGCATTCGATCCTTCCAAGGAAATGCGCGGCTATCTTAAGGTTCAGCAGGATGAGGATAAAGGTCTCATCGTGGTCATAATGGATAACGTAAAGTTTTTCCCTAAGGGCGAATACGTTTACAAGCTGATTCTGGCAGGTACCAGAAATGAAAAGAGACGCTACCACATGGTAGGCAACATATCGCTGTCGGCCTATGGCAGAGGCGAGGCCAGCTTTCGCATAAACCCATCCGATATGGATGGCTGCGGAGCTTCTCTGCAGGATTTTTCCACTGCAATAATCGCCGCAATGTCCACCGTCAACAGCCGAGAGTCTCTGCATCCCGTCCTTAAGGGCCGCTTCGATATATCTGAAGCCGTAAACCCCTCTGTCGATATGAAAAACACGCCGCCGAAAAACTACAATGCTTTTTACAACAAAGTGGTTCTGGAAAGATGCATAGCTCTGGCGAAGGATCAGGATTCCTTTGCCGATATAGTGCCTTTTGAGGAAAACCGCATGAAGGCCTCATGGAAAAAAATAAGCAATATAAATCTCTTTCCCATGGTGGCGCCGGGAGCCTACGAGCCCATGGAAAAATACGGCCATTTCCTGTGGGGCTATAACGAAAACCATTATTTTCTGGCGGTTCCCGGACGATTCCTTCCGGAGGAGCAGCCTGACGACGGAAGGAGCGGCTTCGTATTCTGGCAGCCGATACTTGGCATGGATAAGGATGCAAATGCCGAATCGCTTCCCGTGGAGGAAAGGCGCAGGAATGTTTACGGCTACTGGATAGCCTCCGTCAACAGATATAATGGGCATATTGAGGAAATTCCCTTGATAGCCGGCTAAAAATATGATACCATTGTAAAGTATATGAGAAAGTATATGCAGGCGGCCCTTGAGGAGGCAAAAAAAGCGGCAGAGCTGGGTGAAGTACCCATCGGAGCCGTAATAGTCAGAGACGGCGAGATCATATCATGCGGCCACAACGAGGTGGAGCTTCGCAGGGATCCCACGGCTCATGCAGAGATGCTGGCCATAAGAAGGGCATCCGAGGTGCTGGGAGGCTGGAGACTCTTAGGCTGCGAAATGTTCGTGACAGCCGAGCCATGCAGCATGTGTGCCGGGGCCATCGTGTGGTCCCGCATTGAGAAGCTTTACATAGGGACCATGGATCCCAAGGCAGGTGCATGCGGCTCTGTCTACAACATACCTCAGGACAGCAGGCTTAATCACTTTACAGAAATAGAATACGGACTTATGCAGGAGGAATGCAGCTGCATAATGAAGGATTTTTTTAAACAATTGAGAAAAAAGAAGTCGGAGGAAAAACAGTAATGAAAAGAATAGGAGTTCTGGTTTGCTTAATTTTAATGGTAGTGTCAGTTTTGGCGCCGGCAAGCTTTGCAGCGAACGAAAACAACTCCCAGAATACAGGCTTTGCCATCGAAAGCTCCATCCCGCACAACAACGATGATGGCGTTTCCGTAGAAAACCTCAGTGTTAAGATCTACTTCAATAAGGATGTTATGCCTGCCAGCAATAAAATAAAAAAGGCCAATGCCAAGGAATTTAAGCTGACAGATAAAAAGGGCAAAAGCATTCCTGTCAATGTATACTACAGCGACAAGGAAGAAGGGCTCCTGATGGTAGTATCGGATCTGAACAACAAAAAAGCCAAGGAAAAGAATATCACAATTCAGGGTGATATGAACTATACCCTGACCATCGGCAAGGATCTTCAGGCCACTGACGGTTCAAGACTCGGTCATGAGGAGACTATTAAGTTCAAGACACTTAACCAGCAGCAGTCTACTAGAGTCTACATGATTCTGATGGCCGTCATGATTGTCGGAATGATAGTCTTTACGACCAAGTCTGCCAAGAAAGCTGCCGAAAAGGAAGACCAGAATGCGGGCAAGTCCAAGACTGTAAATCCATATAAGGAAGCAAAGCGCACAGGAAAATCCGTAGAAGAAATTGTGGCAAAGGATAAGCAGAGAAAAGCTAAGGAAGCTGAAGCATATGCCAAGAAAAAGGCCAAGGAGGCTGAAATAATTGCTTCCCTGGAAGATGACGAAGAGGAAGAGGAAATTTCATCCAATAAGAGAGTTTCAGGTCCAAGACCGATTTCCGCAGCAGGCAGCAGCTATAAGGTCAAGGTGGTCAAGAGCCAGCCTGAAAAGAAGGTTTCCACAAATCCTAAGAATCAGAGCGGAAAGAAAAAGAATTCAAAGAACAAGAAGAAATAATGTATTTGCTTTAACACTTAGACAACAACAGCAGGTGAGCTTTTCAGCTCACCTGTTTTGATAAAATCCGGAAGCTCCGCAGCTTCTCCAATATACTGCCCAAAAGGGAGGGATACCGATGAACGTAATACGATTAAAGGCTTTCGCTAAAATCAATCTGACGCTGGACGTACTGGGCGTGCTTGACAACGGATATCATGAGCTTTCCATGATAATGCAGCAGATACTCCTGTGCGACGAGGTACAGGTCAAGTGGCTCGATTCCTCCGAGGCAGGCAGTGGAATATCCGTACAGCTTTCCACCAACAAACGTTTCCTGCCCACAGATGAACGAAATCTGGCTTACAAGGCAGCCCTGCTTATGGCAGAAAGCTTCGGAGAAAACAAAAGCGGTACCATACGTATAGACATCAAAAAACGCATACCTGTTGCAGCAGGGCTTGCAGGCGGCAGCAGCAACGGGGCCGCTGTGCTTCATGCAATCAACATGCTTTGGCAGCTGGGTCTTGATGTAGCTGCCCTCTGTGATATCGGAAAAACCCTCGGCTCGGACGTCCCCTTCTGCATCATGGGACAGGCAGCGGCAAACGATGCTCTTCGTGATGTTTTTACAGGCGACCCTATGGCATGTCACTGCGCCCTTGCCACAGGCACAGGCACTGAGCTTAGACCCATCACCGGGCTTAGAAGCCACCTGGTACTCAGCAAGCCCGGCATAGGAGTATCCACGGCAGAGGTGTACCGTGGCATAGACGACATGACCATACCTGCACATCCCGATAACGATGCAATGATCTCGGCGCTAAATGAACATAATTTTAAAAACATTAAAAAAAATCTCATCAACGTACTTGAAAATTTCACGCTAAACCGTTATCCTATAGTTATGTATACAAAAGACAGGATTCAGCAGCTGTGCTCTACAGGCTGTGTCCTCATGAGCGGCAGCGGCCCTACTGTATTCGGTCTTTGCAGGAATGTATCAGAAGCAAAAACAATCTGCCGTCAGATGACGGAGCTCAATAAAGAAAGCTTTTGGACACGAACAACATGGTAGAGACAGATGCTACAGAGCTATGTGCATCACCGGTGAATGTACGATAATGGGGGGAAAGCATGTTAAACTTTGATATCCAGAACCACAGACCTTTGAGGGAAATGGTGTATGAAGAACTTAAAATGCAGATTTTGACAGGTGCTATTGTACCGGGCACGAGAATGATGGAGGTTGAACTGGCCAAGGAAATCGGCGTAAGCAGAACACCTATCAGGGAAGCCATCCGTAAGCTTGAAAAGGAGGGGCTTGTCACCATCGAACCTCGCCGCGGCGCATACGCATCCCAGATTTCAACTGAAGATATGGTGGAAATCCTCGAGGTGCGCCAGAACATGGAGGGTCTTGCGGCCTTCTTCGCAGCTTCAAGAATGACACCGGAGCAGATGAATGAACTTAAGACAGTATCGGAAAGCTACAATGCTGCCGTTAAAAGCGGTAATATGGAGGACATGATCAAGCACGATACGCGTTTTCATCGCATCATAGTTGAGTCCTGCAACAATAAGATACTGGTACAGATGATCGAACAGCTGCAGGAGCTGGTTCTCAGGTTCAGATATATATATTACGATAACTTCAGACGAGCCGAGAATATGCCGGAAGAGCATTATGAAATCCTTCACGCCATAGAAACAGGCGATGCCGAAGCCGCCAGATTCGCTGCAGATATACATATCGACAGACTGAAGGAGCTTGTCATCAGAGAAGGCGTGCAGCAGAAGCATGTATAGTCTGTTCTGCCGACTAAAGATACAAATATCGCAATGCAACATAATACGCATTTTACTACCCTGCATTTTCAATGCAGGGTTTTTTCGGCTCTGTTGAAAATGTTTACTCTGTTAAAAATATAGGGGTGGCGGATACTCCAAGTATATCAGAGCCTCTTTTTTGAAAAAGCTTTCATAGGCTTCTACGGGAGAATCCTACAGATAGTTTACTGTATAATATGTCTATTCTTTTCGGTCGGTTTTACGGACATCATGTCATTAAAAGATAATATCTCCTCTGCAACATTTTCAAATCGTTTTTGCAGCCGGAAAGCTGTTGAAAACAAAAGTCTCCAAATATCCAATACTTACCCTTTACTTTGGAGAGTTTAAGGCATTTTTAAGGTCGGTGCCATGATGAAATCTCCAAATGATATGTGCTGCCCAGCTGTTTTGGAGAGTTTCTGCAAGAACAACAAGAAAAAGTCTCCAAATGATGAAACCGGCATGCAACATTTTGCGATTTCAAAACATGTACAGGTGCATTGTACAACAAAGTCTTTCATAGCACATTTGCTTTTCTTTTCATAAAAAAATGACCCGCCGTCTGCGGGCCGCCCCAACTTTTTTTCAGAACCGTTTTTTCTTTCATATGTTGTCTTCCTTTCACATATCTTGTATGAGGAAATCTAAAAGGAGGTCCCTACATATGACAACATCCCCTTATGACAGCCTTCCCATAGGCAATAACAATAAATCATCGAAAAATGCCGGTGCCATGGAATACGTGGAAATGGATCTGGAGCAGCTTCAGGCAATGTCGGAGCCTGTGATAGGACAGGAGCAGGAGACACTTTCACCAACTGAAAATGCAGAAGCTCACGGCGAGGTGCGCCCGGCTCCTGATATGCCTTCATATGATACTGAAGAAAGCTCAGACACACAACAAAGCGGCGCAGCTTCGGAAGATGTTTCCTCTCCCGAAAAAAAGTCCTCTTCGGAAACTGGCGTAAAGCCCGAAAAGCAGGATACCCCGCACTTTGCAGGACCTGCAGGTAATTCCTTCAGCTCTATAACTGCAGGCAGCTCAGAACCCGCCGCAAAAAACAATCCTCACATCCCATCAAAGGCGGCAGGCAAAACAGTCCCCGTCGATGTCCCGCCGCAATATTCTATGCTGGGAATCAAAAATCTCCACGGCAGAACTGAGTTCATACTGCCCTTCGAGGAAGCCCTGCTGGTTCCCGATACGATGCCCGACATGAAAAGCGTCCTCTTTGCCGAAGGCCGTGTCACGCCGGCTCAGCCCGAAAAGCTCAGCTATCGAAGAGATGATTATCTTGCCGGCGACATCACTGTCTATACAGTATATGCGCCTGTTCCTTCCAACAATATTTCACCTGCAGCCGGGCCTGCCGCCTACAGCAATACGCCGGTGGATGTGGTGAAATCATCGATAGCCTTTAAGACAGATAAATGCTGGGACGACGCCGAGGGCGACAGTTTCAGGGTGACGCTTTCTGTAAAGAGCATTTCTGCCGAAATGATAAACGAAAGAAAATTTATGGTGCGAGGTCAGCTTGCCATAACTATGACCGGCATATCAGCTCAAGAGCTGAAGGTTTTTAAATCTGCCGGCGACGATGAGCTTATAACCGCCACCGGCAAAATAACGGCGTCCGATTTGATATACGAAAACACCGATGCTTTGGAGATTTCTCAGGAGTTCACCATCGGCGACGAGCTTCCGGCTCCTGTGAAAATCCTCAAGGAGGAAAACAGCATATTCGAAACGCACCGACAGATCACCTCCGGTAAGCTGGTTATCAACGCCACCATACTTTCACAGCTGCTGTACATCGGTGAAGCTGACGACGGGGATACAAAGGTGTCCTGCTTCTCTTCAAAGACAGACTTCACCCAGTTCATCCCATTGAGCACCAATACCGATGTGTCTCTTATGAAAATTTCCTTCAACGGCAGCGCCCTTCACACAACGGTGGAAAACCGGGATAAATTCCTTCTTCAGGGAGATGTGATCACACACATACAGGCGTATGAAAACAAGGAAATAGTCACTGTTTCCGACGCCTACCACAAGAGCCATGAGCTTTGCTTCGATACATCAGCTAAGCCGCTTCGCTCCATTCAGGGAGCTGTCAGCGGCGAGATATCCGCCAGAGAGGTCATAAACATCACCGATGCGGACAAAAGGCCTGCGATTCTCCTCTGCGGAAACTGCAGCCTTTCCTCGGTGAAGGGCATCTGCGAAAAAAACAGGATTGTCATCGAAGGCTCCATGCCTGTACAGCTGCTGGCTCTGGGTGATGACGGCGCTCCCTTCATCATTCAGCATGCAATCCCCGTAAGAGGCGCCCTCGCCATGCCTGAAACTTGTGAAACAGCAGAACTATTCGTGGACGCCGCCGTAAAGGAGTTCTGGTTCGATGAAATCAACAGCCGCCAGCTGGAGCTTAACACCGGCCTTTCCATCACGGTATGGAGCCTGAGCGAAGATAACTTCTGCACCATCGACAACCTGTGCTTTGCAGAAACGGAAGAGTCTGCAAGGCGATCCACCATGGCCATCTACGTTGTTGGCTGCGGCGATACTCTGTGGGATATCGCCAAGAAATACAGAGTCGATATGGA
Organism: uncultured Bacillota bacterium; assembly: GCA_958448635.1. Lineage (GTDB taxonomy): Bacteria > Bacillota > Clostridia > Peptostreptococcales > Anaerovoracaceae > Lentihominibacter. The sequence continues at coordinate 26,443 of CAUDEQ010000016.1, forward strand.
AGCTCTGGCTTCCCTGAACGAAATAGATCCCCAGGCGCCCCTGCCTGAAGGCGCCAAGCTTTTTATAACAAAATAATTTCATAAAAATGTATAATATTCCTCCCGTCTGTAAAGAATTGCAGTACAGGACAGGCGACAGGACATTATCTGTCCGGCAATACGAGGAGGAATATATGAATAAGTTATCAGATGAGAAAAAATGCGTAATTCTTCTGGCTCTCACCATTTTTATGGGATTTCTGCTTTTCTATACATATCTCAATGACAGCGAAAACGAGCACGAGGGCATAATAAGGCTCCACGTCATAGCCAACAGCGACACTGTGGGCGATCAGGCTCTGAAGCTCAAGGTGCGGGATGCAGTCATTGAATATATGGACGATCACGATGAGCTGACGACGGTGGAGGAAACGAGAGACTTTCTCAAGGACGATCTTGGCAGGCTTGAAACCATCGCCAACGGCATAATCGCTGCAGAGGGATATGACTATACTGCCGATGCCGATATCGGCGTCAGATATATACCTGAAAAAAGCTACGGCGACATCACCTTCCCCGCCGGAAATTATGAGGCACTTAATATTACCCTTGGAGACGGTGACGGGGAAAACTGGTGGTGCGTACTGTTCCCGCCGCTGTGTCTCCTTGATGAGGGAACTGCAGAGGCAGCTGAAGGGCTTTCTGAGGATGAGCTGGCTGCTCTGGCCGAAAAGCAAAGGCTTCAGCTTCGCTGGAAGCTTCTGGAACTGCTGAAGTGAGCCTTCATTCTTTAGTAACGCTCACCGCCATATCGGAGCGAGACCTTTTTGAGCTCTATACATTAAACGACAAAACACTTTCGCCTGCCGGCGAAGCGGCCATCAGCCCTCACCGGTTTGCGAAAGTGTTTTTTTCTCTTTAAATGTCTTTCCCCATGGGCTATAATGTTTCTTGGTCGGTTTAACGTCCAATTCCTTACAGGAGGTCATGCAAAGTGCAATCTTCAGTCATATCATCCCACAATTCCAAAAGGCACGCTATGATGCTGATGGCTCTCTGCGGTGTATTGTGGAGTCTTGGCGGAATCTTCATAAAGCTGATTTCGTGGAGCCCGTTTATGATAGCAGGCGTCAGAAGTCTCATCGCTGCCCTTATTCTCGGCGGATACATGTACTTCAGAAGAGTTCCTGTAAAAATATGCAGATATTCCATAGGCGCAGGCATAGGCCTCTCTGCCTCATGTCTTTTTTTCGTCGTAGCCAACAAGCTGACGACGGCAGCCAACGCCATAGTCCTTCAGTATGCCGCACCTGTTTTCATACTCATCATCTCGGCTGTTTTTCTCAAGCAGAAGCTTCACAGGAAGGAAGTCATCACGGTAAGCATCACCATGGTGGGCATAATCCTGTTTTTCTTTGACCAGCTTTCACTCGGCAGCATTCTCGGCAACATCTTCGGTATCCTTGCCGGACTTTTCCTTGCCATCATGCTGGTGATGGTGGGTCTCGGCGGCAAGGACGACTCCATACGCATGACAGGCATCCTTCTTGCCCACCTGATGACGACTGTAATAGGGATTCCGGCAGGCCTGCTCGGCACATCGTCGGTCGCCTCAACGGAAATTCTTTACATAGTCATCCTGGGCGTATTCCAGCTGGGAATCCCCTACCTTCTTTTTGCCATCGCCACCCGCGACTGCCCTCCTCTGGCAGCCTCGCTCATCGCCATGCTGGAGCCTCTGCTGAATCCTGTCTGGGTCGCCATTTTCGTGGGAGAAATGCCGGGGCTATGCGCCTTGATCGGCGCAGCCATAATAATCGTGACGGTGACCTGGTGGTGTATCAACGACAGCAGACAAATACCGGACACCGATGGTGCTGCACCTCCGTCTGCATAGTGAATGCATACGATGATGGGCACCGCCATCTCCATCAAAGCAAAAGCGTGAGCCACATGGGCTTCACGCTTTTTACGAGGGAAAATATATTAAACTTTTTTTATCTATGAGTCACTTTAATCGCTGAACAGCTCCTTGAGATTGTTTCTCTTGAACTCTCTTCTGAGCATTCCCTGGATCTTTCCAAACTCTCTGTGCATGCAACATCCTGTTTCTTCGTTCCTGGAGCAGTCGTAATGCTTCTTCATACACTCTATCACCAGGAAGGTGTTTTCAAATGCTGCGATCACATCATAAAGGGTCATCTCCCCGCAATCCCTTGCAATGGAATATCCGCCATGGGCGCCGCGCTTGATATCAAGTATCCCCGCAGCCTCAAGCTTTTTTAGAACCCTGTATATAAACGGAGAAGGGATATTTTTCCTCTTGGAAAGCTCAGAGGCAGATAAAGGGCTTTCTTTATGAAGCTCATCCAACACCATAATGGCATACTCAACCTCTTTTATCAATAAAACAGTCATCTCCCCCTTTCTTGCTTTTATACTTTTCTGCCGATGAGGGAATATACCGGCAGCCTAACTATACTACTTTTGTCAAGAATATCATAGTATACCCGTTTTGTCAAGTATGATCGCCAATTATTCTTTAAATTACTTTCCAACGCTCAAAGCAGTGCATGATAAGACGGCACCTAAAAGCAAGCCGTATAAAAACACAGCTTGTCCTTGACGCTACCCCTCCCCTTTTTTTCAAAAAGTGCTCCGAAAACAGCAAAACCTCGTATCATATGATTATACGAGGTTTTATCTTTTATATGCGATGTATGCACGATGCATGCACCTTACATCATCAAAGCATACTTTTTTATGTTCTCTCACATATACAGCTTATATCGCTGCAGCCACCAGATCTCCCGCCTCCACGGTACCGATGGCCTTCTCGCCTTCTGCGGCTATATCGTGAGTTCTGTATCCGTCCTTCAGGACTTTTTCAACGGCAGCCTCGATGGCATCCGCCTCCTTCATCAGACCGAAAGTGTATCTGAGCATCATGGCTGCGGAAAGGATTGTGGCCATAGGGTTTGCCAGATCCTTGCCTGCAATGTCAGGTGCAGAGCCGTGTACAGGCTCATACATTCCGAAGTTGCCTGTAGCCAGACTTGCCGACGGCAGCATGCCGATGGACCCTGTTATCTGGCTGGCTTCATCCGACAGGATATCTCCGAAGATATTGCTTGTAACTATCACATCGAACTGCTTAGGCGCCCTCACAAGCTGCATGGCAGCATTGTCGATATACAGGTTGTTCAGCTCTACCTCAGGGTATTTCTCTGCCACCTCTGCCACTACTCTTCTCCAAAGCCTGGAGCTCTCCAGTACGTTGGCCTTATCTACACTGGTAACCTTTTTGCCTCTCTTCATGGCCATATCGAAAGCAACCTCTGCGATCCTTCTTACCTCTCCTTCGGAGTACTGCTCCACATCGTATGCGGCAGGCCCCATGTCGGTTTCCTTGGTGCCCTTTTCACCGAAATATATTCCGCCTGTCAGCTCTCTTACAACCACGATATCAAGCCCGCCTTCTATGATTTCAGGCTTCAGAGGACATGCCTCTGCCAGTGAGTCGAAGACCATCGCAGGTCTGAGGTTTGCAAAAAGACCCAGCTCCTTTCTAAGCCCCAGCAGCGCCATTTCAGGGCGCTGATTCCCCGGCAGGTTATCCCACTTCCAGCCGCCGACTGCTCCCAGCAGAACGGCATCTGCCGCTTTGCATGCATCTATCGTCGACTGAGGCAGACATTCGCCGTATTCATCTATGGCGCATCCGCCTGCCAACACCTTATTGTATTCAAACGTATGACCGTATTTTTCCCCTACCTTGTCCAGCACCTTCAGCGTTTCGTCAATCACCTCCGGGCCGATGCCATCTCCGGGGATCACAGCTAATTTAATATTCATCTTTACTCTCCTTTACTGCGGCGCTCAGCCGTTTATGGACTTCATCAGGCCGCCCTTTGCCATGATATCTTTGATGAACTCAGGGAAAGGCTGCGCCTGATATGTTTCTCCCTTTGACTCATTGGTGATGATGCCTGTATCGAAATCTATGCTCACCTTATCGCCGGCCGCTATACCGTCGCTGGCTTCAGGACATTCCAGAATAGGCAGACCGATGTTTATGGCGTTTCTGTAGAAGATTCTGGCGAAGGTTTTGGCAATAACGCAGTCGATGCCGCTGGCCTTTATTACTGCCGGCGCATGCTCTCTGGATGAGCCGCAGCCGAAGTTTTCTCCGCCCACCATGATATCTCCGGCCTTTACCTTATTTACAAAATCCGCATCTATATCCTCCATGCAGTGTGCCGACAGCTCCTTCATATCTGCCACATTTAGATATCTCGCAGGTATGATAACGTCGGTATCCACATTGTCGCCGTATTTATGGACTGTGCCGTTTGCTTTCATATTTCATTCCTCCTTGCTGGCGCTTTGCGACAGAACACGTTGCCGCACCTTTGCGGCCGCCGCACAAAGCCCTTTACAGTTAATTCTCTTCCCGGTAAGGCTACATTATTTCATCGGGACCGCTTATCTTGCCTGTCACTGCCGACGCCGCTGCAACTGCAGGGCTTGCCAGATATACCTCCGACTTGACATGTCCCATTCTTCCTACGAAATTACGGTTTGTCGTGGCGACACATCGCTCTCCTGCCGCCAGTATACCCATATGTCCTCCAAGACACGGGCCGCATGTCGGCGTACTCACTACGCAGCCGGCATCGATGAAGGTATCCATGTAGCCCAGCTTCATGCAGTCCTTATATACCTGCTGTGTTCCCGGTATTATGATGGCTCTCACATCTCGATGCACCTTGCGTCCCTCCAGGATCTTCGCCGCTGCCGCCATATCCTCAAGTCTGCCATTGGTGCATGAGCCGATAACCACCTGATGGATTTCGATGTCCTCGACCTCGTCGATGGTCCTGGTGTTCTCAGGCAGATGCGGGAAGGATACCGTCGACTTCAGTGCAGAAAGATCGATGTCGTAGCTTTCTGCATATTCAGCATCCTCGTCTGCCTCGTATACCGTCCACTCTCCTTTTACTCTTCCCGTCATGTATTCGATGGTCACATCATCAACAGGGAAAATTCCGTTCTTTGCTCCGGCTTCTATGGCCATATTGGCTATGCAAAGCCTGTCGTCCATGCTCAGCGTCTTAACTCCCGGACCTGTGAATTCCATGGATTTGTAAAGAGCCCCGTCTACGCCGATCATTCCGATTATGTGAAGAATAACGTCCTTTCCTGAAATATTTTCGCCCAGTTCTCCCGTCAGGTTGAATCTGATGGCCTCAGGTACCTTGAACCATGCTTCGCCTGTTGCCATGCCGGCAGCCATATCCGTGCTTCCGACTCCCGTGGAAAACGCACCCAGCGCTCCGTATGTACATGTATGTGAGTCTGCACCTATTATGCAGTCTCCCGCCTTGACGATGCCCTGCTCAGGCAGAAGCGCATGCTCTATACCCATCCTGCCGACATCATAGAAATTTTCCACATCGAATTTTCTCGCAAATGTTCTGCACTGCATGCACTGCTCTGCCGCCTTGATATCCTTGTTAGGTGTGAAGTGGTCCATTACAAGTGATATTTTCTCTCTGTCGAAAATACTGTCAAAGCCTGCCTTTTCGAATTCGTTCACCGCCACAGGTGTCGTTATGTCATTACCCAGCACCATGTCAAGCTTGGCTCTGATAAGCTGACCTGCCGCTACGCTGTCAAGCCCGGCGTGAGCCGCCAGGATCTTCTGGGTCATCGTCATTCCCATTTGTTGTTCCTCCAATTTCCCGCCAATCGCAGGATTGTCGCAATCGGCGTCCTTTTTATTTCTTCTTTATAAAAGCATTTTATCTGTTATGTCTCTTTCCTCCGGTGCCTTTACATCATTCCACGAAGTGATCCTTCTTGTTCTGTCTGTTGAGAGCGCTTACCAGTGCATTGACCGATGCCAGTATGATATCCTCATGGATTCCCACTCCCCAGAACTGGTTCTGCTCCTTATCCTCGATGCATACGTATGCTGCCGCCTTGGAATGGGAATCGGCGGAAAGCGCATGCTCCGAATATGTTATGAATTTGTAGTCAAAGGTGTACGGCGACTGCTTCAGCGCATTGCTTATGGCGTCAAGACGGCCGTTTCCCACGGCTTCAAACTGGAATTCGTCTCCCGCTATACGCACCTCTATCTTCGCTATCATGCCGTCGTTGGCTCTGTAATCGCTGGCCTTTCTGAATGAAGCATCTGTAATATCTATAGGGTCGAATACGTTGACGTACTCTCTGGCAAATGCCTGATATACCTCCACAGGCGACAGCTCCTTGTGCTCCTGGTCTGAGATATCCTTTATCATGTATCCCAGCTCCTCCCTCATCTGAGGAGGCACCACATAGCCGAAGTTCTGCTCCAGTATATGAGCTACGCCGCCCTTGCCTGACTGGCTGTTGATACGGATAACGTCCGCCTCGTATTCCCTTCCCACATCCTTGGGATCGATAAGGAGATACGGCACGGACCATATCTTTTTATCCTCGTTTCTGTGACATCGCATACCCTTGGAAATGGCGTCCTGATGCGATCCGCTGAATGCGGCGAATACCAGACTCCCGCCATACGGCTGTCTCGGATGTACATGGAGATCCGTGTACTTCTCGTAATTTTCCACCACCTCAGGCATGTTGGAGAAATCCAGCTCAGGGTCAACACCGTGAGAGAAGAGATTCATTGCCACCGTTACGATGTCTACGTTTCCTGTTCTCTCGCCGTTGCCGAAAAGCGTTCCCTCGATACGATCTCCGCCTGCCAGAAGTCCCAGCTCCGCAGCTGCAACGCCTGTACCTCTGTCATTATGAGGATGCAGTGAAATGCAGAGGTCCTCTCTGTGGTGCAGGTTGGCGCACATGTATTCTATCTGCGATGCGTATACGTGAGGCATGGACATTTCGACAGTAGCCGGAAGATTGATTATTATTTCTCTGTCCGGAGTCTTCTTCCATGTATCTATGACAGCATTGCATATATCCACAGCAAATTCAAGCTCCGTTCCCGTAAAGCTTTCCGGCGAATATTCGAAGGCGAACTCCGTGTCGGTGTATTTAGCCGCAAATTCATTCATCAGCTCCGCACCTTCGAGGGCTATGCCGATTATCTCAGGCTTTTCCTTCTTAAAAACCTGCTCCCTCTGGGCAACCGATGTCGAGTTGTAAAGATGCACAACCGCCTTCTTTACACCCTTGAGGGAATCAAAGGTCTTCTTGATGATATGCTTTCTCGACTGCGTCAGCACCTGTATCCTCACATCGTCAGGAATCAGATCATCATCCACCAGCTTTCTCAGGAACTGATATTCTGTCTCAGATGCTGCAGGAAAGCCGACTTCGATTTCCTTGAAGCCCAGAGAAACCAGGTACTTGAAAAAATCCACCTTCTCCTGCAGGCTCATTGGAACTATAAGCGCCTGATTTCCGTCACGCAGATCCACGCTGCACCAGCGCGGCGCCTTTTCCAGATGATCCTTCTTTACCCATTCGTTGTGAGGTGTAGGCGGCGGGAAGTAACCCACCTGATACTTGTCGTAATTCTTCATATTGTAATTCCTTTCTTTGTCAGCTCTTTGTCAGCGATGTCGAACCCTTTTGATTTAAGCCAGACCGTTTTACTGCCGGTCTTCATCAAATCAACCCCTGCACCGCTATATAAGAACAAAGCCTGTTTTACCGTTTTCCGGCAGCGGACCTTGCTGATGCTTCGTCATATCGCCTGCGTCGATATTTTTTCGAAAAAAAAGCCTTCATCTCAAATTAAGAGACGAAGGCGTTAGCTTCCGCGGTACCACTCTTATTGGCATGCTCTTTCGGTTTTCAGCCGTTCCTGATGGAAAATCACATGCCCACTTAAGGTTTTCTGCTCCCGGGTGAGACATTTGACTACATATACAGCCTCGCACCTGCCGGCTGCTCTCTGAAATACTTTCGTCAAATTTATTCCGTTCATCGCATCTTTATTTAACTGTTTGAAATCGGCTTACGCCGTCTCCGTTATTTTCTAATATATAATAAGGCTCCGGCTTTGTCAACCGTAAAATAGCGGAATTCCGTATATATGATATGTGCCCCGGAGACGCAAGGCATTCGTCATAGCCTGACAAAAACAAAGCAGGCTCCGCCGATTCTTTTCAGCGGCAGGCTTTATTGATACTCCGTCATATCTATTTCGTCAATATTTTACACAAAAAACAGTTAAATACATGACGCCCTTCAGATTTTTCAGATGCCGAGCAGCAAATTGGGCTGCGCCGCTTCAGTACATGTACAGCTTCAATGCAGGTATGATTTCCTGTTAAATTCTACGCTTTTTCTCTGCGCTGGCGTTCATCATCTTTAGGATAAACATTTAACGGTTCTCCCTGAAACAGTCCGCCCTTTATCCATTCCTCGCCGGCTGATTGAGGCTGCTGTTACGATTCATAATAGAGACGTTATAGAGGCGTTGAAGATACGATAATGGATTTGTTGGCTGATTGAAGCAGATGTTACGATCCAGCCAACATTTCTTTAAAATATTCCCTTGTTTTTGTTGCTTACAGCCCCTTTGTTGGCTGTTTTGATATGATGACATGTTTCAGCCAACACTTTTTGCCAATACTGTTGTCCAAAATCACTTCTGCCAGTTATGTCCGTATAATGGTGTAAATTCAAAATTAACAAAAGTTTGAGCCA
>CAUDEQ010000017.1 GCA_958448635.1 uncultured Bacillota bacterium
AAAAAAAGAGTGCAAGACGGAAGCTTAGCTTCCTTTGCACTCATGTCGCCCTCACGTCTGCACTCATGTTTGCGTTTATATCTGCTCTCATGTCGCCTTCAATGGCGGCTTTTTCATCACAGCTTATCATCAAGCTCCATCAGCCCAGAGGATTTCCGGATTTATCGAACAGCGGCAGCCTCTGAAGGTATATGATATCGTCTCTGTCGGCGGCTTCACCCTCGGCCAGAACTGTCATCCTGCCTGCGATGTTTCCTCCGACCTGCTCTATAAGAACCTCTACGGAACGGATGGACTCGCCGGTGCTGATAACGTCATCGACGATGAGTATTCTCCTGCCCCTGATCTTCTCAGCATCGCTTTTACCGAGACAGAGCTTCTGTATGTGGTCTGTCGTTATGGAATTCACGGTGGTTTCTATGATCTCCTGCATGTAAAGCTTCGGACCCTTTCTCGCCACGATGTATTCCTTGCCGGACTGCCTCGACATTTCGTATGCCAGCGGGATTCCCTTTGATTCGGCAGTTATTATCACGTCGAACTCAGGGGCTCTTTTCAGCAGCTCCTCTGCCGCCACCCCGGTGATCTCCACATCTCCGAACATGATAAATGCGCCTATGTACAATTCCTCATTGATGCTGCAAAGAGGCAGCTCTCTTTTTAATCCTGCGATATTGATTTCATAATGCATGATCCTTCTCCTTCCGTTCACATTTATTATACTGTTTTGTGTACAAAATGTAAACGTATTGTTCTTTTGTAAAAAAAGTGCTAAAATGTCAACGCATAAATATTACTGACATTACTCGGGAGATAAAAAATGAAAGATTATTTTAAGCTTGAAAAAAACAACACGACCGTTAAAACCGAGGTGGCGGCAGGCGTCACCACCTTCATGACGATGGCCTATATACTGGCTGTAAATCCTGTCATTCTGGGAGATGCCGGAATGGACAGAACTGCAGTGCTGCTGGCCACCGCACTGGCCTCATTCATCGGCTCTGCGTTAATGGCGATCTTTGCAAATCTGCCCTTTGCGCTTTCCGCCGGAATGGGATTAAACGCATATCTGGCATATACCGTCGTTCTCGGACAGGGAATAACATGGCAGACGGCGCTTTTCGCAGTATTTATCGAAGGACTTATATTCATCCTTATTTCCGCAACCAATGTGCGTGAAGCCATCTTCAACGCCATTCCTTTGACGCTGAAAAGAGCCGTTTCAGTTGGTATAGGCCTCTTCATCGCATTCATCGGACTTCAGAATGCAGGCCTGGCAGTGGATTCATCCACCCTCGTCACCATCACGGAGTTCACAAGCAATTTCACCACTTCGGGAATATGTGCATTGCTGGCGGTGATAGGACTTCTCGTAATGGCTGTCCTCTATATCAAAAACGTACCCGGCTCCATACTCATCGGAATAGTCATCACATGGATCATGGGAATGGTATGCCAGGTGATAGGTATATACGTGCCTAATCCGGAGGAGGGCTTTTACAGCCTCTTCCCATCGGGTATCATGAGTGTCGACTTTTCTCCTCTGGGCGAAACCTTCGGAGCATGCTTCACCGTGGATTTCGACGCATTGGGCATTTTCAACTTCATCGTCATCATATTCTCATTCCTGTTTGTTGACCTCTTCGATACACTGGGAACCCTGATAGGAGTCAGCACCAGAGCGAATATGCTGGATGAAAACGGCAGACTCCCCGGAATAAAGCCTGCCCTCATGTCGGACGCCATCGCCACCACTGCAGGCGCCGTACTGGGAACATCCACCGTTACAACCTTCGTTGAATCCTCGGCAGGCGTAGCTGCAGGAGGCCGCACCGGCCTTACAGCCCTCACCACAGGCGGACTTTTCCTGCTGGCCACATTGTTCTCACCTGTATTCACCTCCATACCTTCCTTCGCAACGGCACCTGCCCTTATCCTGGTAGGCTTCCTCATGTTCGAATCGGTAACGGAGCTGAAATTCAGCGTTGACAATCTTTCCGAAACCATACCTGCGTACCTGTGTATCCTGGCGATGCCGCTTTTCTACAGCATTTCAGAGGGCATATGCTTCGGAGTGATCTCATACGTAGTTCTCAATGCAGTAACAGGAAAGACGAAAAACATCGCACCTATCATGTATATTCTGGCGATACTCTTCGTCCTCAAGTACGTTTTCCTGTAAACGAGCTTACACCGCTGCTATCCCGTTATCACATCTTCCATGGTGTAAAGCCCGGGAGCCTTGCCTGCCATGAACTCAACGGCATCGCAGGCTCCTTCGGCATAGCAGCTCCAGTCATACGCATCGTGAGAAATCTCCATCATTTCCCCCATGCATCCGAAGATTACACGATGGGTGCTGGGAGTGTTTCCCGCCCTTACAGAATGAAAGACTATGTCATCGTAAGTCTTGTCCGGCGCATGCTCCGCCATCTCCTCAGCCAGTTCTATGGCTGTACCGCTGGGAGCGTCCAGCTTGGTTTCACTGTGCATGTCTATAATCTCTATCCTGCACCTGTCCCCCAGCTTCGCAGCTGCCTCTCCCAGAAGCTTTCTCATCACGTTTACCACATATGATGTATTGGCAGCCTTCATCATCGGTATCTCATCACCTGCAGCCAGCAGGGCTGCTGTTTCATCATCACTGAAGCCCGTGGTGCCGCATATAAGCGCCTTTCCGTGGGCTACGCAGGCTCTCATCACCTTCATGGAAAGCTCCACCACCGAAAAATCCACCACAAGATCGCATTCGTCTATGATTTTCTCTATATCGTCGTAAACCGTGGCACCCAGCTGCCGCCCAAGCCCTGCTGCGATGCCGATATCCATTCCTATATAATCTCTTCCCGGCGTTCCCACTCCGCCTACTATCTGGATCTCACTGCGCTTTGCAGCCGCCTCGATAATAAGCCTGTCCATGTGACCTCTCGGTGCAGTTACCACTATCTTTACCATACCGCATCTCCTTTCAGTTTATCTTCCTGCCGTCCACAGCTGTCTTTAAAAATTTCTCGATGGCCGAAAGAGGCTCTTCCCTGTTGATGGTGAGCCTTATGAACGGCTCCCTTCCGCCGTTTATCATCATCCTCTCGCCGTATGCCTCAGCCAGCGCAGCCATCGTTCCATGCGAAAGCTTGATGTTCTCCCACAGCCTGAATATTATCATATACCCCTGCTGAAGAATCTCCGTCACACCCAACTTTCCTGCCATTGCCCTTATCTTGGATATCCTGATGAGGTTCATGGTATCCTTAGGTATGTCTCCGAATCTGTCTATCAGCTCATCCACCACCTCAGCCTCATCCTCATCGTTTTCTATCATGGCGATTTTCTTGTACATCTGAAGTCTCAGCACCTCGTTTTCTATATATCTTGACGAGATTATCGCAGGAATCGGCAGACTGAAGGCCGTCTCCTCAGCCTCAGGCAGCCGCTCTATTCCCTTCGCCTCGTTTACCGCTTCCTCCAACATTTTGCAGTACAGCTCGTAGCCTATGCTCAGCATATGTCCGGATTGCTCCGTTCCCAGCAGGTTTCCGGCGCCCCTCAGCTCCAGATCCTTCATCGCTATCCTGAAGCCCGATCCGAACTCGGTGAACTCCCTTATAGCCTTTAGGCGCTTCTCGGCGATTTCCGACAGCACCTTGTCCTTTCTGTACATCAGATATGCATATGCCACACGGTCAGAGCGACCCACACGGCCTCTCAGCTGATAGAGCTGCGCCAGCCCGAACCTGTCGGCATCCAGCACTATCATCGTATTGACGTTGGGAATATCCATTCCCGATTCGATTATGGTGGTGGACACGAATACGTTGTACTCGCCCTCTGCGAAATCCATGATTATCTTTTCCAGCTTGGCCGGCGCCATCTTGCCATGTCCCACGACTACATCAGCATCGGGAACGAGACGCTCTATGTCGGATGCCACGCGCTCAATGGACTCGACCCTGTTGTAAAGTACATATACCTGGCCGCCTCTGGCGATCTCCTTTTCTATCGCCTCTCTCATGATGAAGTCATCCTGCTCCATGACATATGTCTGCACAGGATACCTGTCCTCCGGCGGCTCCTCCAGCGTACTCATGTCCTTTATCCCGGACAGGGACATATGCAAAGTGCGCGGTATCGGCGTTGCCGACAAGGTGAGAACGTCGACATTCTCTTTAAGCTGCTTCAGCTTTTCCTTGTGCTTCACTCCGAATCGCTGCTCCTCATCTATCACCAGCAGCCCCAGATCCTTGAAGCGTATATCCTTAGACAGCAGCCTGTGGGTTGCTATGATAAGATCTATGCTTCCCTTTTCCAGACCTTCCAATATCGCCTTCTGCTGAGCTGCGCTCCTGAATCTTGAAAGCATCTCCACCTTGAATGGGAATTTTTCGAACCTGTCCTTCAGCGTGTAGTAATGCTGGTTCGCCAGAAGCGTGGTGGGAACGAGAACAGCTGCCTGCTTTCCATCCGAGACGCACTTGAACAGCGCCCTTGCAGCCACCTCGGTCTTTCCGAAGCCCACGTCTCCGCACAGCAGTCTGTCCATGGGAACGTCACGCTCCATATCCTTCTTTATCTCTTCCACGCAGCGAAGCTGATCGTCTGTTTCCGTATAAGGAAAGCTCTCCTCAAACTCCTTCTGCCATACTGTATCCTCCGAAAACGCAAAGCCCTTTTCCTGCATCCTTACGGCCGATATCCTTATCAGCTCATCCGCCATATCGTCTATGGCCGCCCTGGCCTTTGCCTTGGTCTGCTTCCACTCGCTTCCGGACAGCTTGTTGAGCCGCGGCACGATGCCGTCTCCTCCCACGTATTTCTGCAGCATTCCCAGCTGATCCACAGGGATATACAGCGAATCCTCCCCTGCGTATTTCACCTTGAGGTAATCCTTCTTCACACCCTGCACCACCAGCTGCTCTATGCCGGTGAATTTTCCTATGCCGTGGCTTTCATGTACCACATAGTCGCCGGTCTGCACATCGGCAAAGCTCTTTATCTGCTCTCCCCTGGATCGGCTCTTCCTCTTCCTGCTTTTTCTGCTGCCGCCGAATACATCGCCTTCCCATATATAGCACAGCTTCCTGTCTGAAAACTCCATTCCGGAAGTAAGCACTCCCTCACGGAGCTTTACCTTTCCCAGCATTTCCTCACGGATCAGAAACTCCTCCATGTTTTTCATACGCTCGCTGCTGCTGCACACTATGCTCACATCAAAGCCTCTCCTTATATAGCTGTCCAGATCGCCTTTGAATATGTCCATCCTGCCGTTGTAAACCGGTGTCTGTCTGCAGTTTACCGTGATTAGCTTCTCAAGAGGCGGCGCATTTTTTATGGTCGATGTAAACGGCGTGAAAATATATCCGCTTTTTTTATAAAGGAGAAAGTAATCGCTTTGGTCCGACATCATCCTGAAGTCCTCGCCTATTCCTCTGCCGCTTTCCAGGATTGCCGTTATGTCGTCTGCCCTTTCCTTCTCATACACCTCCAGCGTCTCCAGGATTCGCGCAGGATCGTCTATAAACAGCTCCGGCTCGCTCATATAATCCCATATATACATGGTCTCATCGTAAAAATAATTGATGAATTTCTCCATATACTGAAGGTTCACCATGTTGTCTATATAATTTATCAGCTGATCTCGTCTCGTTTTCAGCTGATGGACGGCTTCGCTTTTTCCCTCACTCTTTTCCAGCCTTTTTATATGTCTGCCGTATGCGGCATCTATCTTCCGTCTCGCACCTTCAAAGATTGCCTCGTCCTTTATCAGCTGAGTGCATGGACATATGGTTATGCTTTTCAGCTCCTCTTCAGACCTCTGAGTATCTATATCGAAGGATCGTATTGAATCCACCTCCGTATCGAACAGCTCAACCCTGTATGGCATATCGCTGTCGGGAGTGAATATATCCATTATGCCTCCGCGCAGGCTGTACTCTCCGCGGCTCTCTATCATGGGAACTCTCTCATAGCCCATGAAGGAAAGGCGCGCCTTTACATCCTCAAGGGATATATCCCTGCCGCGCTGCAGCGTGAGAACATTCTCCCGGAAGATTTCCTTTGGCGGCAGCTTCTTGATGGCTCCCGTTACAGGTGCGATGACTATACATTCCTCCCCTGATGTCACAGCCTTCAGAATCTTCATCCTCTCCAGCAGCTGATCATTGCTTCTGGCCTCATACTGCATGACCGATTCATCATCGGCGGGAAGCACGTATATTGTTCGAGCATCAAAAAAAGAAAGGTCCGCAGCCAATCGCTTCGCCCTGTTAAAAGTTGAAACTACAATAAGGCTCTGACCCTTTTTTTCTTTGATTATATCTGCGATTATCGGCGCAATTCGTCCCTCCGATGCGCCCGTTATGTTAATCATTCCCCTGCTGGCCACTTTCTTCCTTTCCGGCAGGCTTTGCCTTTACATTATATTCGTTCATGGCTCTGTCTATGCCTTTCTCAAGAATACACATTACGGCATCGGCAGCATTTTCCACAGCCTCGTCGATGGCTTTGGCCTCGCTCCTTCCCATGCGTCCCAGAACGAAATCCTTCCAGTCCGCACTGCCGCTCCTTCCTATGCCTATACGTATCCTGGGAAAATCCTGAGACCGGATATCTCTTATTATGGACTTCATGCCGTTATGGCTTCCGGCGCTGCCCTTTTTTCTTATCCTAATATGTCCCAGCTCTATGTCAAAATCGTCGTATATGACTATCAACTCTTCCATGGGCACGTCGTAATAGCTTACGATTTCCCTGATGGCTTCGCCGCTGAGATTCATATATGTCTGCGGCTTCACCAGAAGAGCTTTCTGGCCGGAGATAAAACCATCCCCGACCAGCGACTTATGCTTGAGCTTATTAACCTTTATATCGTTTTTCCCGGCAAGCCTGTCGATGACAAGAAAACCCATGTTATGGCGTGTATTCTCGTATTTCTTTCCCGGATTGCCAAGTCCTGCGATTACAAACATCTGCTGAAAATCCTTTCCCCCGGCAATCATGCAGATGCCGGATGCCTGTCCTAGTCAAACAGCTTGCTTATGGAGCCGTTTGTGAATATTCTCGTCATAGCTTCTGCAAAGAGAGGCGCCACTGACAGTATCTTCATCTTTCCTATTCTCTTCTCTTCAGGAACAGGAAGAGTATTGAGAAGCACCAGCTCCTCGATGGCGGAGTTTTCTATCCTCTCTATCGCCGGTCCCGAAAGCACACCATGAGTAGCAGCGGCTCTCACGCTCAGCGCACCCAGATCCTTGATGGCGTTGGCAGCATTTGTGATGGTTCCTGCCGTATCTATCATATCATCGATGAGGATGCAGTTCTTGCCCTCGATATCGCCTATGATGTTCATGATCTCGCTCTTGTTAGGCTCAGGTCTTCTCTTATCTACAATGGCAATCGGGCAGTTGAGAGGCTCAGCCATCTTCCTTGCTCTTGGAACTGAGCCGTGGTCAGGAGATACTATTACCAGATTCTCGTTGTTCTGTTCTTTGAAATAGTTGGTTATTATAGGCATTCCCAGCATGTGGTCTACAGGAATATTGAAATATCCCTGGATCTGCGCTGCATGAAGATCCATGGTGACAACTCTGTCGGCACCTGCCGCAACCAGCATATCGGCTACCAGCTTGGCTGTGATCGGATCCCTTGCCTTTGCCTTTCTGTCCTGTCTGGCATATCCGTAGTAAGGTATTACCGCATTGATCCTGCCTGCCGAAGCTCTCTTCATAGCATCGATCATTATGAGGAGCTCCATAAGGTTGTCGTTTACGGGAGCGCATGTGGACTGAACGATATAGCAGTCAACGCCTCTTACTGTTTCCCACAGGTTCACGGACACCTCGCCATCGCTGAACTTCGTTACAGTGGCTCTTCCCAGCGGCTTGCCCATGATGGATGCGATTTCCTCAGCCAGCTCAAGATGTGAGTTTCCTGCGAACACTTTGTAGTTTGAAAATGCACTGTTTTTCATCTGTTTCTCCTACCTCTTCTTTCTCTACTACTCTTTTGCTTAATGTCTTATATATTTTTTTATTTCTTTAAGATGCCTCTTCTCTCCACCCAGCCTTCCAGGGACTTTCCTCTGGCTCTTGCCACGTAGAGGGCACCATCAGGCACATCGTTGGTAATTGTGCTTCCTGCGGCAACATAAGCGCCTTTTCCCACATGTACTGGCGATATGAGATTGACATTACATCCGATGAATGCGCCGTCCTCAACCACTGACCTCGATTTTTTGCTTCCATCGTAGTTTACAAACACTACGCCGCAGCCCAGATTTACCTTCTCGCCCACGTCGGAGTCGCCTACATATGTAAGGTGTGAGGCCTTTGCACCATCGCCCAGCTTTGAATTCTTGATTTCCACGAAATCACCTACCCTGCAGCCGTTTCCTATATCGCTGCCCGGTCTGAGATATGCGAAGGGGCCTATCGTGGTGTCGCAGCCCACCTTGCTCTCCAGTATCACAGAGCTTTGAACGCTGGTTCCGTCTCCGATAACCGAATCCTTGATCCTGGTGTTCTGACCTATGACGCAGTTCTCACCGATCTCCACATCTCCCTCGATGACGGCGCACGGGTATATGGTGGTTCCCTTTCCAATCCTCACACCCTCATCGATGTATGCCATTTTTATGTCGATGAAATTCACTCCTGCCTCCATATATGCCAGATTTCTTTCTAATCTCGCTCTTTCACGAGCCTCGTATTCATGGATATCCATATTGACCTTCCTTTAAAATTTCCTATCCTTTTCCAAAATCATTTCTCCGACCTTGTATATGTCTCCGGCTCCCATGGTGAGCACCAGGTCGCCCTCCTCCGCATTATTGTATACGAAGTTGGCGATTTCCTCAAAGTCCCTGAAGAAATACACCTCCTTGGTCGGATCCTCTTCCTTTATCCTGTTCATCAGCGTCTTGGAGCTGACCTTATGGATGTTCTTTTCCCTGGCAGCGTATATTTCAGCCAGTACCACCTTGTCGGCGTCCTCGAAGGACGTGGCGAAATCGTCCATGAGAGCCATGGTTCTGGTATAAGTATGTGGCTGGAACAGGCACCAGAGATTGTTATGCTTCATGTTCCTTACAGCGGAAAGAGTCGCCTTTATCTCCGTGGGATGATGCGCATAGTCATCTATTATCTTTATATCGTTGTATGTTCTTCCCAGTATGTCGAACCTTCTCTGCGTTCCCTTGAAATCGTTCAGGGTCTTCACTATGCTTTCCGTCTCAACTTCCAGTATGTGGCAGCATACGAAGGCGGCCAGCGCATTGAGTATGTTGTGTTCTCCCGGTATTGAAAGCTTTATATCGCATATTTCACTGTCTCCGTGATTTACCTTGAAGCTTGGCATCCCCTCGCTGTCAAAGTCGATGTCGGATGCATGGTAATCACAGCTTTCGTTGAGACCGAAGGTTATGGCGTTGGGCATCTCCTCCACGATCCTCTTTACAAAAGGATTGGCATCGTACGCTATTACCGCACCGTCCTGCGGCACCAGTCTTGCGAATTTGTCGAAGGAGCTGGCTATATGCTCCACATCCTTGAAGTAATCCAGATGATCCGAGTCTATGTTGAGGATTATCTCGATTTTCGGCTTCAGACTAAGAAAGCTGTCCATGTATTCGCACGCTTCTGTGACAAAATACTTGTTTTCTCCCACATATACATTACCGTTGATCTCGGAAAGATTGCCTCCAACCAGAATGGTCGGCGTCTTCTGAGCATGCTTCAGAATCAAAGAAACCATAGAGGTCGTCGTAGTCTTGCCGTGAGTTCCGGAAATAGCTATGCTGTTTTCGTACTCCTCCATCAATGCTCCCAGCGCCTGTGCCCTGGTGATGGCAGGTATTCCCAGCTCCTTAGCCCTTGTAAGCTCAGGATTGTCACTTCCGACCGCCGATGAATATACGATAAGCTCGGCGCCTTCTACGTTTCTTGCTCTATGGCCTAAAAATATATTTGCTCCGTTTTCGATGAGCTTTTCAGTTATTTCGCTTTCTCTCATATCGGATCCCGATACCTGATATCCTCTTGAGATCAGTATCTCCGCAATGGCTGACAGCCCAATGCCTCCGATTCCGATACAATGTATTTTTTTATAGTCAGATAGATTTACCATCTTACTTAATGCCTCCTGCTCGTAGTTATGATGAGTATAACACAAATCGCATTTCATTTCTACCCTGTTCTATTGCGATTGACAACAAACTCCAATGATATTATTATGTTTCTACGAATTATTTAATCAAGTACTCTTTCAATTATGAGGTGATATATGAAAAGAAGTCACAGAGTAGGCGCAATATGCCAGATATTGACAGAATCCCCCGAGAAGGTATTCAGCCTCAGCTATTTCTGCGATAAGTTCTCAGCTGCAAAATCAAGCATAAGCGAGGACATAAGCGCAGCCAAGGAGGCAGTGAAAATTACGGGATACGGGTTTATCGAGACCGTTCCCGGAGCATCGGGCGGAGTACGCTTTGTTTCCGACATTTCTCCTGAAAAGGCCCGTGAAGTGCAGGACAGCTTCTGCAGCCTCCTGAGAGAAAAGGCCAGAATCCTCGGCGGCGGATTTCTGTACACCTCGGATATAATGTACGACCCTTCCATAGTCAAGGGCATGGCTCAGATATTTGCAAAGCGCTTCAGGCTGTCAGGTGCCAATTACGTTGCCACAGTGGAAACAAAGGGCATACCGGTGGCATTCATGACGGCACAACTGCTGAACATACCTGCAATAGTTGTCCGCAGGGAAACCAAGATATCCGAAGGCGCCACCGTCAGCATAAACTACTTCCCCGGTTCCTCGGAAAGGCTCCAGAAAATGTCGATTTCCAAAAGAGCTGCAGCACCGGGCTCCAGGGCTCTGATAATAGATGACTTTATGAGAGGCGGCGGCAGCATAAAGGGAATCGCAGAAATTCTTTCGGAAGTGGATATAGAGGTTGTAGGCACAGGCGTTGCCATAGCCAATATAGAACCACGAAAAAAAAAGGTCACAGATTATTTCCCGATAGTCTATCTGGGAAAGGTTGATGAGAACGACAGATATGTAGAAGTAATCCCCAATAGTCAGATATTTTAAAATTTGCTTGTTTATCTATTTATTCTATTATATAATAAAGTTATTATATAGGAATTATATAGGAAAATGCGGCACGAAAGGCGGTACTACACATGAACATTACTGACGTAAGGATTCGAAAGGTAAACGACGAAGGTAAAATGAAGGCTGTTGTTTCCATCACCTTTGATGATGAGTTTGTTGTTCACGACATCAAGATCATCGAAGGGCAAAACGGTCTCTTCATCGCTATGCCGAGTAGAAAAATGGGCGAAGGCGACTTCAGGGATATCGCTCATCCACTTGTATCCGAGACCAGAAACAAGATCAGAGATGCAATTTTCGAGGAGTACGAAAAAATTCTGGCACAGAAGGCCGTTGAGGCAGATGCTGCCCCTGCTGAATAATAAAGCATAGTACGACCCAAGAAAAAAAAGAGACTGTCGTATCGGGGCAATTCCGATACGACAGTTTTTTTATTATTCCTGCTTTTCAAGAGCAGAAACCACCATATGCATATATATCTTTATAAATGTAATATAATCCTCAATTGCAATGCTTTCATTCTCATGACATGACTCCTCGTATGCTTCTCCCGGACCGAAGTTCGGCATAGGTATTCCCAGTATCTCAACCACATCCGACGCATCGGAACCGCCGCCTCTCTCATACAATGATGTTTTCTCACCTGTTATTGCCTCAAATGAGTCCAAGGCCACGGAAACAATTTCTTCTTCCGGATCCACAACCAGCGGCGGATATTCACCCAGGTTTTCATACTTGTAGCTGTAATCGAGATCAGGATATTCTTCCTGCAACCGGTCCAGAGCCTCTTTTATCCTCTCGTGCTCCTTTTCAAGATTTTCTCCCGGCAAAAGACGCCTGTCAACTATGAACCATGCTTCAGACGGATACATGTTTGCCGTATTACCCGACTCTATCATTGTTACTGAGAGCAGGGAGCTGGCGCCTATCCCTTCATCATAAGACTTCATCACTTCTTCGTTGAGCTGTCTAAGCTTTAAAATGGCATTTATAGCTTTCGACAGCGCATCGATAGTAGGATGCGGAACACTGGTGTGTCCTGTAATAGAAGAATATGTAATCCTCGCTGAAAATCCTCCGCAATGACGTATAAGCACTCTTCCATATGTAGGCTCCATACATACTCCGAAGTCACCGCTTATGTGCCCTTCTGATATAAGAAACTTCGTACCGAAGGCGCCGCTGTTTTCTTCATCACTTACGGCAGTGAACAGAACGCTTCCCTTAGGATCATACCCCATCTGCCTAAGATATTTGACAGCCATCAGACCTGCACACAGTCCCGACTTCATATCAACAGCGCCTCTTCCATAAATGCGCCCACCTGCTATTTTGCCTGACCATGGACCATATAGGCCGGTTTTTCCTGCCACAGGAGGAAAAACATCCATATGTCCGTTAAAGACAAATTGCTTTCCCGGTCTGCTTCCCTCCCACTTTGCAACGATATTGGGTCTTCCTTCTTCTTTCTCATAGCAATGAGGTATAAGTCCAGATTTTTCCACCCACTTTGACATCACGATACCCATTTCGCGCTCGTTTCCCGTAACACTCGGTGTCTGCAGACACTCTCTTAAAAATGCTATAGCTTCGTCTCTGTTTTCCTCCACAATACGATCTATATCTTTGCTGTTTACCATTTTCATTCACCTCCCCGCCTGTTCGTTACTTTATCTTCACTTGTCTTGTTTCAACTCCCCAGAATATCGTTACAACAGCTGCAACAACCTGCAGCACACCCATTCCAATCAATACAACTCCTATTCCAAAGTATTCCGTTAAAACAGGCACAAGAAAAGTTCCCAATGCTGATCCGATTCTGCTTACGGCTGAACAGAATCCTATCCCCGAGCTTCTTATCTCAGTCGGAAATACTTCGCTGGGATAAACGAACCCTGTAAGAGTTCCCGCGATCACTCCGAAAAATATCTGAGTTCCGAACATCAGCACAATAAGTATATCGCTCATATCAGTCCATATTCCCAGCGCAAACAGCGGAAGTCCTGATATCAGCAACGTCCAGAAGCATAGACCCTTTCTGGAAAACTTATCTACAATGAATATGGAGATAACAGCTCCCAGAAGCATGAAAAGGTTTACAAGCATAGAGCCTACACCTTCGTCCTTTACACCTGTAGTCGCAAGTACGGTGGGAAGAAATGTGAACAGCCCGAACAGAGGAATCACTCCTGCAAACCATATAATAGATACGAATGCTGTTCTTTTCCACATACCATCTATGAATAAATGCTTATATCCCAGTTCCACTTCATCCGACTCTACGCGTTCCAGCATATCATCAATGATAACGTTTTTCCCTATGTATCTGGAAACAACTTCCCTGGCCTTTTCAACTTGTCCGTTAAGAATAAGCCATCGCGGAGATTCAGGCATTCCTATTCTTATCACAAGGACTATCACTCCGAAAACTGCGCTGCTTGCCAGCATCCATCTCCAGCTGTTCTCTCCCCAGCCTGCCATAAAATATCCGACCAGAGCAGCAAATACATATCCTACAGTCCACGATACATTAAGAGTGGCAAGGATCTTACCCCTCAACTTGCTTGGCGTAAATTCTGCTATTAAAGCAGGCCCGATAGCGTATTCCGCACCTATGGCAATTCCCAGTATAAGCCTCAAAATAAACAGCGGAGCTGCAGAATTTACAAAGAACTGCAAAACGGAAGCAACAACGACTACTACAAAGTTCAATGTATATATTTTCTGTCTTCCTATTTTATCAGAGAGAACTCCGAATATGAGACTTCCGACAAATACACCTATCAATGGCGAGCTTCCTATCAAACCCTGCCATCCGGCGCTCATATCCATATACGGTATTATCATCAGCAGTGCAAATTCTATAATGCCCAGTATATATCCGTCAAGGAACGAACCTCCCAGTGTATATGCCGCAATTTTTCTATGGAAGCGGTTTACCGGAGCATTATCAATAGTATAAATTTTACCTTCCATTGTTTTTCCTCCTAATGTTTTTTCAGGCATGTGTCTCCAGCTGCACAAGCCTTTCTTTATTACGTTACCATTATAAACCAACAAACACATATACTGAAACAAATAAAAACGAACTTCCACAAGTATTACTTGTATCAAGTCTCGCGATATGGTACAATCTGTAGCGGAGGAACGCCATGAACATCAAGCAATTTCAATATTTCATAAGTATCTGCGAAAAGAAAAACCTTACTGCAGTTGCTAGTGATTTCTATATTTCACAGCAGGGCTTGAGCTCAGCGCTGAAGAAAATGGAATCCGAGCTGGGGATCCCTTTGTTTGAAAGAAATTCCAGAGGCGTTGTGCCCAATGAATATGCAGAAATGATCCTTCCCCATGCAAGACAGCTTGTGCAGGAATATCAAAAGATAGAAATTGGAATAAGAAATAAAAAGGAAAGCGAATCAGGACGCTTCCAACTGAATGTCAATCGCATATTCCTCGACATTCTTCCTGTTGGAACAGAGGCAACGATGGGAAAAATATATCCGCGGATATATCCGGATATATCCGATGTTTCCGAGTCTGCAGCTCTCCGTAACATTTGTGATGAAACGGCTGATCTTGCCCTTGTTTCCGGTCCCGTGGACGAAACAAGGTATGCAAGAAAAGTCTTGAATACATATCCGTACATAGCTCTGGTAAAAAACGACAGTCCTCTTGCAAAGAAGAAAAAAATTTTCATAAAAGAGTTGGAAAATGAACGCATTATGACTTTTTCAGAAAAAAGCAATCTTCATCATAATTTTGTTCTGGCATGTAAAAGAAACGGTTTTAATCCCAACCTGTTTCTTCTCGCCTCAGATGCTACTCATCTTCTTGCTCTTTGTTCTGACACAGAGGGAATAGGTATCATATCATCTTTCTATGTAAAGTTCTTCCCGGATCATCTTGTAAAAAAAATACCTATTGCCGACGATGATTTTATCTGGACAATTGAATTCGTATATAAAAAAGACCGACCGCTTGACAATCACGTAAGGCTTTGGATGGAGCTTTATCTCAAGCTGGCCAAGGAATACTTTAAAAAGAAGAAATAAAAAACAACCATCAACGTTTTTATTATCGATTAATAAGATCCGGCGATAAACGCCGGATCTCTTTTTAGTCTGCTGCGCATTGATTCATCACAGCATACGCTTTATTCTACATTCTTGACCCTTATGAGGTTTGTCGTGCCCGATACCTGAAGCGGCATTCCCGCACTTATCACCGCAAGATCTCCATCCTCTGCAAAGCCCATTCTCTTGGCGCCCTCACATGCCTCGCCCATAAGCTCATTTATGTTGTTGCTCAGCTTTGTAAGCACCGGGTACACACCTCTTGTAAGAGCCTGCTGATGGTAGGTCTTGACTTCGGAAGTCGCTGCTATTATCGGCGTTGTAGGCTTATATTTTGACATCATTTCAGCAGTATATCCCGATGTGGTCACAGCTATTATGATGCTGGCCTTTATATCCCTTGCCGTCGTGCATGCTGCATGACCCATGGCATTGGATACATCCTTTTCATCCGACTCTACTTCGAGGAATTTGTACTGA
The DNA here is from genome assembly GCA_958448635.1 of uncultured Bacillota bacterium. Classification (GTDB taxonomy): domain Bacteria; phylum Bacillota; class Clostridia; order Peptostreptococcales; family Anaerovoracaceae; genus Lentihominibacter. The sequence continues at coordinate 15,666 of CAUDEQ010000017.1, forward strand.
TTGACCTCTTCAGCATCCGCCTCGGCCTGTCTTACAATTCTGGACATGGTCTCCACCGTCTCAACGGGATATTTCCCCGCTGCGCTCTCTCCCGACAGCATTACTGCGGAGGTTCCGTCGAACACGGCATTTGCCACGTCAGTTATCTCTGCCCTGGTAGGCGCAGGATTTGACGTCATGGACTCCAGCATCTGAGTGGCCGTGATCACAGGCTTGCCTGCCCTGCAGCATTCCTTGATGAATTTCTTCTGTATTCCCGGCAGCTTTTCAAAATCCACCTCTACGCCCATGTCTCCTCTAGCCACCATGATTCCGTCGGAAAGCTCCAGAATATCCCTGAAGTTTTCGATTCCCTCCATGTTCTCTATCTTGGAGATTATCTTTATCCTTTCTCCTCCGTTTTCATTGAGAAGCCGGCGCAGCTGTTTTACATCGTCGCCTTTTCTTACGAATGATGCGGCAACATAGTCCACATCCATTTCTATCCCGAAGAGGATATCCCTTCTGTCCGCTTCGCTTATATATTCAAGATCAAGAGATTTATTAGGTATATTGACACCCTTTCTGTTGCTCACCTTACCCCCTGATATCACAGTACATTTAACATCGGCATCCGTGGTTTCCATTACCTCGAGCCTGATCCTGCCGTCATCTATGAGTATAGACGTTCCCTTTTTCACCTGATTCGGCAGCGCCTTATATGTGGTGGCCACTCTTTGTGATGTGCCCTTTACATCATCAGATGTGAGAATGAACTCCTGCCCCTTTTCCAATATCTCGCTTCCGTTTTCGAAATCCTTCAGCCTTATCTCCGGGCCCTTTGTGTCCAGCAAAACGGCTGCAGGGATATCGAGACGATCCCTTACTTTCCTGAACAGCTCTATAGTCCTCCTGTGGTCTTCATGGGTGCCGTGGGAAAAGTTCAGCCTGGCAACATTCATTCCGTTGCGGAGCATGCCTTCGATAGTCTCTTCGTTGCTGCTGGCAGGCCCCAATGTACATACTATCTTTGTCTTTTTAAGCATATAAATTCTCCTGTATCCTACTGTTCATCATGTATAACCTCTTTTTGTTATTATACCACAAATTTATACCGTCAAACAGCAGACACAGCCAACAATTTACAACACAAATGATAATTTTATGTTAAGACCTCATCTTTTTACATCCTGTATCCCCTGCACCTGCTCTTCCAATACCACCGTGATATACAGCCTGCTGTTCCTGTACTCCGCACTTATCCTTCCTCCCATTCGCTCCGTCAGGAGCTTGGCTATGGAAAGCCCCAGGCCCGTGGATCTTCGACCTGTTTCCACCGTGTAGAATCTGTCAAAGAGACGGTTCACCTGCACTTCATCGAGCCCGGCAGCTGCATTGGAGAATATGATCTCGCCCTTTTCCGTCAGCCTTATGTCCAGATCTCCGTCGCTGTACTTCATGGCATTGTTTATCAAATTGGAGAATATCCTTGCCAGCGCCGCCCTATTCACGGTACGGATCACCTTTTGCTGCGGCATATGAACCACCGGGGTTATATCGCTTTCCCGAAGGGCGGCATAATATCCCAGTATGCTTTCCTCCAGAACCATGTTTACTGAAACAGCTTCCTCATCATCGTACTCCTCTGATGTTATCACGGAATATCGGAAAAGCTCTTCCGTCAGCTTCTTCAGCATTTCTGTACGGTTTCTGATTATATCCGTGTAGTGAGTCACCGTCTCGCTCTTCTCCTCTCCATCGAGAAGCTCCAGATATCCGCTGATGGCCGTCAGCGGCGTCCTCAGATCGTGCGATATGTTGGTGACAGCGTTCTTCAGCTCAGTATCTCCCTGCTGAAAGCGATGGCGGTCTGCCCTTAGCTTTTTAAGCTCCCCATTCAATGAGGAAGCAAGCCTGCGCATATGCCTGTCTCTGCAGGAAATGGAAATCAGCACATTGGTATCTTCGTTCAGTATCGCTGAAAGCTCTCGGACCATTTCCTTAGCTGCACGATGCATGAAGAAAATCTTTCCTGACAGAAAAACCACAATACATATTAAAATCACTATCACCAACCACAACCATACGACCATGATGCTCTCCTATTTCAGATCCTTCCTTCGGAAGGCAGCCACCCCTGCGCCCGTGGCAGCCACTATTATCACTGTACTGTACATCATCAGAAGCCATGGGTTCTTTACCTCCATGCTAGCTGTCTGAAGCGCCTGTCCTCCCGGAAGAAAATCATTAACGAATTCGTACACCTGACGCTTTGTCCCATCCACATAATTTGGATTAGGCTGATTTTCCTCCACGACTATGGTTCCGCTTTCATCCATGTGAGCTATCCCATTGAACACCTTTGGCTCATCCAACCTCGTATATATATACATTCCCGTGAACAGCAGGAAAAATGCCAGCAATATACAGAGAACCGCTGTCATGGATTTACTCTGACTGACCATGCCAATAAGAGTAAAAACAGAAGAGTAGACCATCGATATCAAGATGCTGCATATCACCAGCAGAAGGATGAATTTCAACGGCGAATGAAATCCGCCCAGTAGCGGAAGCCCTGCGCACAGATAAGCGGCAAGCCCTGCCCCGCATATTATCACACCTCCTACCCCACATGTGATGAGGTTTGCAAAATATACGGCAGAGCGCTTCTGCCCCACGATCAGCTTATTGCGTATGGTTCCGTCGCTGTATTCCGTTCCGATAAACAGACTGCAGAACACCGACAGTATGATGCCGATATATATTGCCACAGAGAAAAACGCCGAATCTATATAGGTTTCCATGCCATCTTCCATCATGTTAATATAATTACTTACGGGAATGAAGATCCCTCCCGCCACTACAGCCAGAATTCCCGCCCAGAAGATCTTGTCTCTGAACATTCTGGAAAATCCGGCACTCAAAAGCTTATTCATTGTCAGCACCTCCCACCAGATTCATATAGTAGCTTTCCAGGCTTTCATCGCGCTCCTGCATATTCAAAAGCTCGCAGCCCTCCTTATCCATCTGTCGTACAAGCTGAGATACGCTGACCTTTGCAAATATATCCACCTTGGTATCTGACACTATATTGTAATCTATATCCAATCTGTCCAGAACCCGTGCCAGAGCATTCATATCCGTGACCTCTGCCCTAAGGCATTTTCGGCAGGCAGCTTCCAGCTCCTCGGCGCTGATCTCCCTTATTATCCTGCCTCTGTCGATGAATCCGTAATGTGTGGCAAGACGGGATAATTCGTCCAGTATATGACTGGAAATAAGCACCGTTATCTGTCTTTCACGGTTCAACTTCAATATCAGCTCTCTCATTTCTATTATTCCCTGAGGATCCAGTCCGTTCACAGGCTCATCCAACACGAGAAAATCGGGATCTCCCGCCAGTGCCACAGCTATACCCAGACGCTGACGCATGCCCAGGGAAAAATTCTTCGCCTTTTTCCTGCCTGTGTTGTCCAGTCCCACCAGCCTGAGTATATCGTGCAGCCCTTCATAGGACGGAAGCCCCAGAACCTGAAACTGCTGCTTCATATTCTCCTCCGCCGTCATTCCCAGATATATGGACGGCGTTTCCACCACGGCCCCCATGCGTCGTCTCGCCCTGGCTATCTTCCTGCTTTTGTTTCCGACGCCATAGATGCTGTAGCTTCCTTCAGTGGGCTCCTGCAGCCCGCATATCACGCGTATCAGCGTGGTTTTGCCTGCTCCGTTTTTACCGACAAAGCCATATATGGCTCCCTTGGGAACGCTCATTGTGACACCGTTCAATGCTTTAAAGTTTTTGTAGCTTTTGCTTATAGAATTTACTTTAAGCACATATTCCATATGATTACCTCCTTTTCTTTGTCCTGCATAGTCTATCCCCGAAAGGTAAAGACAGCGGTTAAGAAAAGAGTAAAGAAACGGTAAAGCTTTTTATTCCGATATTTTGAAGCCTATTCCCCATACCGCCTCGATATATTCCTTTCCGGAAGCATTGCGCAGCTTCTTTCGCAAATTGCTGATATGTATCTTCAGCGAGCTTTCCGTGCAGTCGGGAGTATCCTCGCTTATCCTGTCCAGGATCACCGACTTGGATATAGCCTGATTCCTGTTCTGCATCAACAGCTTGAGTATGGCGTATTCCGTTTTGGTCAGCCTGACTTCCTGTCCGCCTGCGCTGACGCTGCGGGCTGACGTGTCAAGCCTCAGGTCGCCGACGCTGTATATGCCGGAAGCTTCCCTGTCCGCATCGCTTCTCAGTCTGACTTTGATACGTGCCAGCAGTTCCTTCGTATCAAAAGGCTTTGTGACGTAATCCGCCGCACCGCTCATGAGCATGCTCACCTTGTCGTCCACCCCGACCTTTGCGCTGACCACTATCACAGGTATTCCTGAAATATGCGGAAGCACCTCTTCGCCCGAGAGTCCCGGCAGCATGAGATCCAGAAGGATCAGATCCGGCCTGCATCCGGAAAGAAGCAGCAGCGCCTCCGTTCCCGAATATGCACGCAGCACATCGTACCCTTCCTTTTTCAGTATCTCCTCCATCATATCGCCTATATGCACATCATCATCTACTATGGCTATTCTTATATTCCCGTTCATTCTCTTCCTGCCCTTCTCTTTTAAACACCTCACGGCCCTCTTCGGTTTCGCCTGCTTATCCATCTATCATGCAGTAAAATATTCTATGATAAAAATCACACTTACTCCAATCAACACGCTCAGCGTCACATAAATAAAGGCTGTCATGGAGTGGCCGCTTTTTATCAGCTCCGACGTTTCCAGCGCAAATGTTGAAAATGTCGTAAATCCTCCGCAAAGCCCCACCTTCATGAATAAAAGCGCAGGCTGACTCCATGAAACGTTTCTGCTTACAGATACTGCAATGATCCCTATCACCACACAGCCTACGATGTTTACTGCGAAGGTCTTCACCGGAAAAACAGCAGACTCGTTTATATCCATAAGGCTTATCAGATATCTGCATACTGCGCCTAAAAATCCTCCTGCACCTACGGCTAAAATATTCAGCATAACAGCTTCCTCTCTTTACATCAAATCCATACAGCGGTCTGTTCACCGCTCATTATAGACTTTACACCATCTTCTGCATAAGAACAATAGGCAATAAAAAAGTGTGCAGGAAGGAAGCCCGTCTTTTCCTGCACGCATGATGCCGCCCCTACACAAGGAACGGCTGCCATAACGATATCGTATTTACGATCATGTCTTCGGCAACATCTGCGTCGGCCCTTGCCGGCGCAGCTTCACCGTCAGCACTATTTTCTTTTATCCATGATAACCTTCAGCTTTCCTGTCCTAGGATTGTATTCCAGATCCTCAGGGCTGCACCATTCCACCTCCGGCTCATCCAGAACCTCATCATCCAGGGCATCCTTCATGAAGGATCGCTCCTTGTACAGCATTTCCAGGAATTCAGCCGTCTTACCTTCCTTATCGGCCTTGACCTCTTCACCTACGGCTATTCTGAAGGTGAACTTATCCCTGATGTCGTGGGTAACAACTATCTGATATGAATAATAGTCGATGCCGCACATATTCAGTATCTGCCCCACATCCTGCGGATACAAGGTCACATAGCCTGCTCTTGCAGCCACATTGCTTCGTCCCAGTATCCTGAACTTTCTGTCTGCACTGCCCTCAGGCTCCGTATACTCTCCCATGTCTCCCGCCGGATAGCGAATCATAGGAATGAGCGTCTTGTAAAGCGCCGTGATGTATATTATCCCCGGCTTGTTCATTTCCGTGATTATCTCTCCCGTATCGGGGTCCACCAACTCCATGTGGCAAAGATCCGAGAAAACTCTATGCTCGTTGAAGCCGCAGTCTCCCGTGAAATATCCTATGGCGCCACCGTCGTTGGATGCATATAATATGGATCTGAAATCTATTTCACGGCCAAACACTTCGCTAATCTTGTCTCTCTGATCCTGATACAGCGTCTCTCCCGCAAAATATATGGTATCTACGACGAATCCCGTCAGCTTATGCTCCTTGATATATGATACGATCTTCGTAAGGATCGACGGCAGTCCCGCAAGGCAGTTGATGCGATGCTGAAGAACCGTATCAACCATTTCCTCTATCGTCACATTGCCCGACAGATTGTAGACCAGCGTTTTGGCAGGCGCTGCGCACAGCATGTTGTAGGTGTATAAAAAGCTTGCATATAGGCCTCCCGCATAGAACAGGTTGGCTATCCTCATGCCGTTGGACAGACCTCCCTTGATGAGAGCAGCTCCGCTGCATTTGCACAGCGTTTCCCATTCCTCCGCCGAATACAGGGAATATTTCGGGTCCCCCGTCGTGCCTCCGCTCTTGAATATCTGTCCATCCAAATGAGGTCTTGTTATGACCGTTCCGCCGTCTTTATCGCAGTGAGCCCAGAAATCGTCCTGATCGATAAACGGCAGAGCTTCAAGGGGCGCATCCTCCGGCAGATCCTTGTACAGCTCTGCGTAGTAGCCGGAATTCTTTCTGGCATAGGCGATGATTTCATCTACTGAATATATCTTGTTACTCATTATCTGCCTCCTCTGTCTTCTTATCATTGAGGGCAATAACTTCCTCCGTCAGCTCCTGGAATTCTCCTACGGTAACCAGCTGCTCGTAACGGTTTTCAGCTCCCATCAGCATCTGCATGATGATGTAGTCTCCCGATGCCCCTCCGGGCATGATTCCCGACAATGTAAATCCGCATTTTCTTGCCGTCCTGTAGCTGTAGCCGCAGCTTGGTGAATCAAGTGATATCATCATTTCTATCATCTCGCTCTTGCGCCTGATGGTATCCTGCACAGAATCATCCAGTATCGCCTTGAGATCATCTCCGCCCTCGTGGATAACTATCTTCTTCACCCTCATGGTGGTGTTGTCCTCGATGCTTATCTGCGAGCTTGCCCCGACGCCGCCTTCCTCCAGGAACTCATGCTTCAGACCGAGACTGTCATACATCTTCTCCATGAAAGGCAGCAGCTCCCTCGGAGGATAATTCCTGCAGCTTGCAGCCTCATCCAGTATCTTCACACATGCAAGGAGGACGTCATGAAAAAAATCAACACACAGGACTTGGCATTTACAGCGCTCTTTGCCGCACTGGTCTTCGTAGCAACCTACATCACCAAGATACCTAATCCCGCCACAGGCGGCTATAGCCATACAGGAGATTGTATGATATTTCTTGCCGTGATGATTCTGGGAAAGCGCAACGGCAGTATCGCCGCAGCCATAGGTGCGGCTCTTTCGGACCTGCTGGCGGGAGCCGCAGTTTGGGTATTACCTACCCTCATCATAAAATTTATTGCTGCGTATATCGCCGGAACGATAATGGAAAAATCGCCTGCCAGCCGTAAGCTGCAAATGACAGGAGCTGCATGCGGCGGTATATTCCAGATCATCGCATATACTTTCGTGAAAATCGTGCTCATGGGCACAAGCCCGGCTCTGCTGTCCATACCTCATGTCACAGCCCAGACACTGCTGGGTATCGTGCTGTTTGCTGTACTGGCACGTGTGCTTTCAAGAAACGGAGAAATGGCTGTTTTTATGAAAAGAGGTGAGAACAGATGAAGATAATAGATGTACACGCACACATAGGCTATATAGGCGGCTGGGCCAACGTCGGAATAACAGAGGAGGGCCTCATCTCTCAGATGGAGAGCTTTTCCATTGTCAAAACTGCTCTCTGCTGCGAGGATAACGATGTGACCATGGCAGTCATGACACATCACCCGGGCAAAATCATCGGCTGCGTCTACGTGGACCCCGGTACAAATGATGCGATCGATATCATGGAGCGGTATGCCTCTGCAGGGTTTTCCGCAGTAAAGCTCAATCCGCTGAGACACGCCTTCTGCGCTGACAGCGAGGAGGTGGATCCCGTAATGGAAAAGGCCGGCGAGCTAGATATGCCTGTATGTATCCACAGCGGTCATCCTCCTTATTCGCTTCCATGGCAGATAGGTCTTCTTGCAGAGCGTCATCCTGACGTTAAGATTATGATGATACATATGGGGCACGGACACGGCGTATACATAGATGCCGCTCTAAAGATGGCCCGCCGATATAAAAACATCTATCTGGAAATGTCCGGCATGCCTATGCCGTCGAAGATACTGGAGGCATACGAAACTGTAGGCAAAGACAGGATAATGTTCGGCACCGATGCGCCCTTCCACTACCCCGGAACCGAGCTGAGCAAGGTGACCGCCAGCGGTGTAGACGATGAAGGCATTCGCCGCATACTATACAATAATGCCGAAAAATTTTTCAATATCAAATAATTTCTTACTCAAACAAATCACTCAAACAAAATAAGTACCGCAAACAGAGAATGTTCTCTAACTGCTACACTTTTCCGGTACTAAAAAAATCAGCCCTTTAATATAAAAATGAAATGCCCGATTTTCCTCACAGAAATCGGGCATTTCACAATATGCATAGCTTTCGGCTGATTTATGTTTACGTCATTTTTTAGACGAAAACGTTGGATTACCGAATTGATTGATATTGTACGCAACAGCCGAAAACATTGTTTTCCATAATATTCCAAAATGTGTATATATCGATGTTTTTTTAAATTCTTACACACAGCAATTTTCGAATCAGAGCTTCACTTGCCTTTTCTACGCAAATATTTTGACTTTATTGCGGCGACTTGTGCTTAAACAACTACTCGTTTGCTGTTCCTGTTCCGTTTAGGCTTGAAACTTCCGATTTATGCAAAACTCCGTGTGTAATTTTTTCTGATTTCTATAAATCATACACATTTTGGAAAAATACACCAGTTATTTGCCGTGGGGAGTATATTCCGCATCCGATATGACAAAGATATCTTTTGAGTCCTCACACCGCAAGGCTATGACTGCTCCCATCACCTCATAGGCTCTCGGATCGTTGAAAGGACTTGAGAAAATCAGCTTTATCCTTGCTCCTACCGAAAGCCCGTACCCGCTTAACTTATCGACAGTCTCCTTATCGTCTGAGATATGTTCTATGATGTATTCCCTGCCGGAGGTTATCAATGGCAAAGATATGCAGTCGTCTTTCATAAGCGACCTCCTTTTGCTTTTATGTACAATGAAAATAATTTAGGAAACTGTCACTATTATCATATAAAATATCTTGACATGGCGTTCCTGAAATGGTAATATATTTCTCGCGACGAGTTAAAAAATGTTGCAAATCTGGCGGTGTAGCTTAGTTGGCTAGAGCGTCCGGTTCATACCCGGAAGGTCGGTGGTTCGACTCCACTCGCCGCTACCATTTTCTTTTAAAGCAGATAATGAATTCTGCACAATTACGGGCGCTTAGCTCAGCTGGGAGAGCACCTGCCTTACAAGCAGGGGGTCATAGGTTCGAGCCCTATAGCGCCCACCATTTTCACGGTCCGGTAGTTCAGTTGGTTAGAATGCCAGCCTGTCACGCTGGAGGTCGACGGTTCGAGCCCGTTCCGGATCGCCAATTCCTATTTGAGGGCGAAAGCTCTCATGTGGCGACATAGCCAAGTGGTAAGGCAGAGGTCTGCAAAACCTTTATTCCCCGGTTCAAATCCGGGTGTCGCCTCCAATTTAATGTGGTGGGTATAGTCAAGTGGTTAAGACAGCGGGTTGTGGCTCCGTTATGCGTGGGTTCGAATCCCACTATCCACCCCATTTTTATTTAATACGTTGGGGTATCGCCAAGCGGTAAGGCAACGGATTCTGATTCCGTCATGCGCAGGTTCGAATCCTGCTACCCTAGCCAAATTAAAACGATGGACATGAATCCATCGTTTTTTTGCTCTGTTAAAAAGGCTCTATTAAAGGCTCTGTTAAAAATGTTGGGGTGGCGGATACTCCAAGAATATCAGAGCCTGTTTCATTTTTTGAAAAAACGCTGTTTTCATAGGCTCCTACGGGAGAATCCCACAGATAGTTTACTGTAGAATATGACTATTCTTTTCGATTGATTTTACGGACATCATGGCACTAAAAGTTAATATCTGCGACGTAGCTCACCGGTCTTTCAATATTCTGTTTTAGTCATGCCCGCTCACCAATCAATACTAATTTAACATAATGTGCATGATCCGTCTACGGAATTTTACGAATCTCGGCATGGCAAATAACTGGTGTATTTTTCCAAAATGTGTATGATTTATAGAAATCAGAAAATATTACACACGGGATTTTGCATAAATCGGCGGTTTCAAGCTCGATTGGAACAGGGATAGCAAACGAGTAGTTGTTTAAGCACAAGTCACCGCAACAAAGTCATAAATTTAGCATAGAAAAGGCAAGTGAAGCGATGACCCGAAAATTGCCGTGTGTAAGATTTTTAAAAAACATCGATATATACACATTTTGGAATATTATGGAAGCCCATGCTCCGTCCAATGAAGCTTATGCTCTGTCTGAGCAGGCTTATGATTTGTCTTGAGAGCCTTTTACCCCGTCCAATGAAAGCTCATGCTTTGCCCTTCAGTCCATCATGCTCAGATATGCGTCGTATGCCTTTTCCTCCATTCTCAGGTCTGCCTTCTCCGCCAGAGACGCATCTCCTGTCAGCAGCGATAATATATACCTCAGAAAATGCGGATTTCTGATGAGTACGGGGCCTTCAAGATATGTTCCGAAGAAATTGTTCACCCTTACATCATCGCTGCCAAACAGCGGGCTGTAATTATTCACCAGCTTGTAATTGTGGTTCAAAAATCCCAGCACCGGCTTTTCCAGGAATGTGTAGTCGCTCCTGTACATTTTCCTTATGCGCTGTACGTACTCCGAATGGTATCCGAAGATTCCAAGGCCATCCACATCTGCAGCCTTTCCACATCCGTCAAGCTTCTCTCCGAATATATCTATGGAATTTCCCGTGATCAGGAAGACCCTTCCCTCTTCTATCGCATTGTTTATTTCTTCCCTGTACGGCCTCAGGGCTTCTATGGCGATGCGCTGATTGCTTTCCGTGCCTGAGCCCATATACACGATATCGTATTGGGAAAAATCCGGTACATCCTCCACCGAAACGAATCTCACTTCCGCCTCGACCCCCAGCTCTGTAAGCTTATGCACCAGCATCCTGACGTTTCCGTCGTTTCCATAAAGATTCAGCAGCTCGCCATACAAATACGCAATTACCATACCCTTCCCCCTTTTTCGCTTATCTCCTTCACCAGCTGTCTGTACATGTCGAAGTAAAATACGCAGTACACATGGCTCCCGGACTTTTCTATTTCATCGATAGCTTTCCTCCCATCGCACACCGGTCTCAGACGATCCTCGTTGATTCCCGCCACCTTCATTCTCACAGCAAGGTCATATGCAAAAGGTCCTATAAGTATGATCTCCTCTACAGACATATCCTCAGCCAGCAGCTCGAACCTGATATCGTACAGCCATGAAATATCCTTTTCATCATACCTTCCGCTTATCCTGTTAAACCCTATGGCGACAGTCTTATCTCCGCTGCATCTCGAAATATATTCCAGAGACTGAGTATATGACGCAGGCGTTTCATTTTTACTTAAAAGGAGAGTGCCTTCCACATCGCCTGTGCTGAACTGCTGAAAACGTCTGGCACTGAAGGTAACGCCCTCAAGAGCCTTTGCAATCACAGCTCCATCTGCTCCCGCCAGCCTCGCCACCGTATATGCTGCCGCCATATTATATGCATTATAAAGCGCACCTTGCGCCATGCTTATATCTTTTCCGTCTATCGTTATTCCACGGTCCGTAAGGACAGCCTCAAATTCCGGCATCTGCCTTCTGAAATCACAGCCTGTGCAATGATACCCGCCGAAATTGCCGAAGTTGAAATAATCGTATGCTATCCTGCAGCTGCATACAGGACAGTATGCAACGTCCTGCTTTTCATTGCTGAACTGGGCTGAAAGGCTGTTTTCGGCCAATCCAAAATATGTGACCTTGTTTTTTCTGCCAATGGAGCACCTGTACGACATGGGATTATCGGCATTGAGGATCAGATGCGGCCTTTCATCCATATAATCGCATATATCATGGAACACTATGTCAAAATGTCCGTTCCTCGCCGACTGATCTCTGGCTATATTGTTTATCAGAAAATAATCGGGAGTCATATACGGCAGAACGGTCTTCACATATCGCTCATCTATTTCCACCACCATGACCTTCACCTTGGGCCTTCCGCCAATGCTGCAGCTTTCTGCAAACAGAGAGCATACGCCTGCCAGGAGATTCGAGCCCTTTCCGTTGCTTGCCACCTTGTATCCGGCTTTTTTCAGCGCCTCCGTTATCATGGCTGCCGTCGTGGTTTTCCCGACAGTTCCCGTAACGAAAATCAGCAGCTCCGGCTTTTGGAAGCCGCCGAGAAAATCCCTGTCGAGCCGCAGAGCAAGCCTGCCGGGAAATGAAGTCCCGCGCCCGAATTTCTTCAGCAACCATTGTGTGCATTTGCAAATCAATCTAACCAGCACTTTTTCACTCCTCATCCATATTGAAAGCTTTTGCTTTTCACGTTAGCGATATATCATTAGCCCCATAGGCATTGCGAGGTCTGCACCTCCGATTCACCTATTTCCCATAAACCACATATACTTACCCAGAGAGGTGTTTGTATGAATAAAAAAATCATTGCTCTGGCAGGCAACCCCAATGTCGGAAAGAGCACGGTATTCAACGGTCTAACTGGAATGCACCAGCATACAGGAAACTGGCCCGGCAAAACTGTCACCAACGCCCGCGGCCATGTACAATATAAGGATGCGGCTTTTGAATTCATCGACCTGCCCGGTGCATATTCGCTGAAATCATCGTCTCCCGACGAAATGGTTACAGCCGGATACATCGCTTCAGGCGAGGCGGATATCATACTTATCATCGTGGACGCCACATGCCTTGAGAGAAATCTTCTGCTGGCAAGGGACATACTGGCTGTCACCGGCAACGCAATCCTGTGTGTGAACCTGATGGATGAAGCCGAAAAAAAGGGCATTGAAGTGGATATGGAAAAGCTTGAAAGGCTTGTCGGCATACCAGTCGTACCCATGGCTGCACGAAGCAGAGAAGGCCTTGATAAGCTCCTGGAGGTCATCCTTAATTATGCTCCCGGCAAAAAAAGTCCCATCCACATAGAGCCATCGTACATATACAAGCGCTGCGTTTCCACGAAAAGCACAGAGCCCCACAGCTTTGACAGAAGGCTGGACAGAATCGTCACATCAAAAGTTCTCGGCTTTCCTCTCATGCTGCTCCTTTTGCTGATCATATTCTGGCTCACCATGACGGGAGCAAATTACCCGTCTGCAGCCCTTTCATCGTTCTTCGGCTTCGTGGAGGCGCACATAAGACATTTTCTGTCTGACCTTTCACTTCCCGATGCTGCCGTATCCATGCTGATGGACGGACTTTACACGACGCTCACATGGGTGATTTCCGTCATGCTTCCGCCTATGGCTATTTTTTTCCCGCTGTTTACTATCCTGGAGGATCTGGGCTACCTCCCGCGTATAGCCTTTAATCTGGACAGCGTCTTCAGACGATGCGGGGCACATGGAAAGCAGGCCCTCACCATGTGCATGGGATTGGGCTGCAATGCATGCGGTGTAACAGGCTGCCGAATAATAGATTCTCCAAGAGAAAGGCTCATAGCCATGCTTACCAACTGCTTCGTTCCCTGCAACGGCAGATTCCCTGCACTTGTGGCAATGATAATCATTTTCCTTGCCGCAGGCTTTTCATCCTTTTCCTCCCTGGCATCAGGACTGTTTCTCACGGCTTTCATACTTCTGGGAGTCGCCATGACTCTCATCATGTCAAAGCTGCTGTCCTCAACGATATTGAAGGGTATGCCCTCCTCCTTCGTGCTGGAGCTTCCTCCATACAGGCTCCCGCGAATCAGAAGCGTCATCATAAGATCGGTCATCGACAGGACTCTGTTCGTCCTTGGAAGAGCGGTGGTTGTGGCTGCCCCTGCCGGCATCGTCATCTGGCTTCTGGCCAACATCTACGTCGGCGACAGCTCGCTTCTCCATCACTTCACGTCATTTCTCGATCCCTTTGGCAAAACCATCGGAGTTGACGGCGTAATTATCGCAGCCTTTATACTGGGCTTTCCCGCCAATGAAATCGTCGTTCCCATCATGCTCATGTGCTACATGTCGTCAGGGATGCTCACCGACTACACAAGCCTTTCCCAGCTTCATGACGTCCTGACGGATTGCGGATGGACAGTTCAGACTGCCCTTTGCGTCATCATACTGTGCCTTTTCCATTTCCCGTGCGGCACAACCTGTCTGACAATAAAAAAAGAAACCGGCAGCCTCAAGTGGACTGCCCTGGCCTTTGCATTGCCGACAGCGACGGGAATAGCCATCTGCCTTCTTATAAATATATCGGCTCATCTGCTCTTCTGATGTTCTCAAACATTACGAAGGCTTCCCGACAGTCCTCCGGCCTTTCCATGAGCCACGCCTGATCCACCGCCTGGACGTCTATCCTGAAGCCGCCGCCCTGTTCCTGTAATTTCCTGTTTGATGCGATATCGGGCTTTGCAAAGGGCCCGGTGGACTGGGCAGGGCCTATGCTGCTGATATGGTAATACCAGCCGTCGCTTCCGGAAAGCCAGCTTTTTTCGTTGATGCTGCCTTCCAGCTCATCAGGCGCCACGTCTGTTTCATCCTGCGAAAACCTTGCCCTGATCCACAGCTGCCCTTCCGATTCATTGGTCACGGAAGTATCGTCGTTGAATATCAGCTCATGCTGCTTCGTCCCCTCCTTGTCCAGCCATGTATCGTAGATAATATGGCCGCTGAGCGCCGCCATAACCAAGATTCCCAAAATCAAAACCGCAGAAATCCTGTCCATATGCCCCTCCCTATTGTAATAAAAAGGTTAGCACACTGCGATTTCTGCGGCAATCCAATCTATACCCTATTTTCCGACATCTTCTGTCATATTAAATATCTCAGCTGAAGGACGGCGGATTTACACCGTGCTGCTGAAATGCATTTTTCAGATTGGGAGCAGGCGATGGCTCCGACATGCTGAAATACATCTTAGCTGCCTTGGTGGTGCCGAAATCCTGATTGGAGCCTGTCTCCTGAACCATGTTGAAGGCTTCCCTGAACATGGCATTATGCGCCTCCTCCCTGTTGAGGAGGAAGTCAATGGTCTCCCTGACCTTCTTATCCTCTATCTGTCTGTAAAGGTATTCGTACACCACCTTTGCTCTCTGCTCCGACGCTATATTGGACAGCAGATCTGCACAGAGATCGCCTGTCACCGTAACGTAATCGCCTGTCCACGAATATCCCGACGAGTTGATGAGTCCGGGATTCAGCCCCATATTAACGTGAGCCTGTATCTCCCCTGCCTTTACAGCGGAAGCATCCACGTCGTGACCGTTCAGCAGATTGATCGTCTGCCCCACCATTTCCATATGCCCCAGCTCCTCGGCCGCTATATCCAGAAACAGATCCTTAATCTGAGGATTCTTGATTCTGAAGCTCTGAGCCATATACTGCATGGCTGCCTTCATCTCACCGTTGCCGCCTCCCAGCTGCTCCTGCATCAGCACCGCATACTGCGGATTCGGGCCTTCCACCTCTACAGGATGAAACAATTGTTTTTCATGCTTAAACATATTCTGAACTCCTTTCAAATTACACCTTTGTTCTTCCTGAAAGCCGTTTCACATGTTTTTGCTTTTCAGGCTTTTTATGTTATTATTATTCGTATACATCGATAATATATTCTCTGAAGGCAGGTTGGATTTTATCAGTGAAAGCAAGCTTGAGAGAAAATGCTGAAATCGAGTAGGAGGCGGTGACTAACCGCCGTCCTCTCACACCACCGTACGTACG
>CAUDEQ010000018.1 GCA_958448635.1 uncultured Bacillota bacterium
AAGGAGAAAGGAAGAATGTCCATACATATAGTACTGGTAGAGCCGGAAATCCCGCCAAATACAGGTAATATAGCAAGAAGCTGCGCAGCGACGGGTGCGTCGCTGCATCTGATCAAGCCCCTGGGCTTTTCCATAGATGACAGGAGCCTCAAGAGAGCGGGGCTGGATTACTGGCCGTATGTGGATGTAACGATCCATGAGAGCCTTGAGGAATTTATGAAAAAGTACAGAGACAGAAGGATGTTCCTGGCAACCACAAAAGGTGAAATGCTGTATTCTGATGTAAGCTTTCAGGATGAGGATATGATCCTCTTCGGAAAGGAAACGGCAGGACTGCCAAGAGACTTCATAGAGGCTCACAGGGAATTTTCCATAAGGATACCTATGAGCGAGGATACGAGACTGCGATCGCTGAACCTCAGCAACTCAGCCAGCATAGTGCTTTTTGAAGCCCTCCGACAGATGGGCTTTCCGGGGCTGGAATAACAGCCGCAAAACGCGGTGAGAAAAACTAGAAGAATATTCAAAAAAATCTAAAGTTGGAAAACGCCTTGCCATATGGTACAATATACGCAGAGGTATTTTGCATGAGTATGAAGCTTGGATACGATTTAACAATAGAACAGGTGCAGAAACTGGTCATGACCCCTGAGCTGATACAGGCCATACAGATTCTGCAGTTCAATACGCAGGAGCTGGATTCCTATGTGCAGGAACAGCTTCTGGTTAACCCTGTCCTGGAACAGACGCAGCCGGAGCATTCGGGGAGCGAGTCCCATGAAGCATCATCGGAAAACCGTGAATACGAGGCTTCGGTTAGCCAGGAGACGACGAAGAAAAAGGACGATGACTTCGACTGGAAGGAATACATCAAGGACAGACAGTACGATGACATCAGCTACAGGCAGTGGGATGACAGAAGCTCCGAGGACAAGGAAAACAATTACGAGCAGTATGTTTCGGCTTCCGATGTCACGTTGCCTGAGCATCTTATGTTTCAGCTGCAGTTTGCCACGCCTAAGAAGAGCTGCCGTCAGATAGGCAAGTATATCATAGAATCTCTGGATGAAAACGGGTATATGACATCCTCGACGGCGGAAATTGCCAGTGCTACCGGTGTATGCGAGGAGAGAGTCAGCAAGGTGCTGGAAATCATACACTCATTCGATCCGGCAGGTGTAGGGGCAAAGGATTTGGCGGAGTGTCTGATAATACAGCTGAAGCAGAAGGAACAGCTTACTGATGACTTCGAAAGGGTAATAAACGAGCATCTTGAGGATCTTGCCAACAACAAGCTGTCGGTGATAGCAAAAGATATGGGACTTTCCATAAAAGAGATCCAGGATATGAGCGATATCATAAGGACTCTTGAGCCTAAGCCGGGCAGGAGCTTTGCTTCCCAGACGGAAAACAGGTATATCGTGCCTGATGTGCTTGTTGAGCGGGTCGATGACGATTACGTTGTCACCGTCAATGAAAGCAGCTCGCCTAAGCTGATGGTCAGCTCATATTACAGGAAGCTTCTGAGTGAAGCCGATAAGGACGACAATCTCAATAAATATCTCTCGGACCGTGTGAATTCGGCGCTGTGGCTCATCAAGAGCATAGAGCAGAGAAAACAGACTATATACAATGTGGTCACTGCAGTGATAAAGCATCAGAGGGAATTCCTCGATAAAGGAAGCAAATATCTGAAAACGCTGACGCTGAAGGATATAGCCGAGGAGGTGGGGATTCATGAATCCACAGTTTCCAGATCCATCAATGGGAAATATCTTCAGTGCCCAAGGGGCATTTTCGAGATAAAGTATTTCTTCTCGGCAGGTGTTTCATCCTCCCAGGGAGATGGCATATCCTCCAACAGCATAAAGGAATTTATCAAGGAGATCGTTGATAATGAAGACCCAAGATCTCCGTGCAGCGATCAGGCCATGGTGGAGATCCTTCAGGAAAAGGGAATAAATATCTCCAGGAGAACGGTGGCAAAATACAGAGATGAGATGAATATACTTTCCTCATCAAAGCGAAGACGATATTGATCCCGTATGGGTGAAATATATTATTTAATTAAATATCAAAAGAAAGTTTTATATTTTCGAGGAGGAGTAAGTAAAATGGCAATCAAAATCGGTATAAGCGGATTCGGTCGTATTTCAAGAGTCGTTACTAGGGCCGCAATGTTCGAAGACGACATCGAGATCGCAGGAATTAATGTGAGAAACGCAGATCTCGATTATATGGCATATATGTTGAAGTACGACTCTACTTTCGGCAGATTTCCAAAGGAGTTGGGAACCTACGAAGACGGCCTTATCATCGACGGAAAGAAGGTGCCTGTTTACAGCGAAAGCGATGCTTCCAATATTCCATGGGGAGAATGCGGAGCAGAGTATATAGTTGAGGGCACAGGCGCTTACAATACTACGGAGAAGGCTCAGGTACATATCGATCAGGGTGCAAAGAAGGTAATAATAACGGCACCTGCCAAGGATAAGGAGACACCTACTTTCGTTATGGGTGTAAATCATGAGAAGTATGAAAAATCCATGAATGTCGTATCAAACGCTTCCTGCACCACCAACTGTCTGGCGCCGCTGGCAAAGGTAATCGAGGATAATTTCGGTATCGATCAGGGCCTTATGTCCACGATCCATGCGGCAACGGCAAAGCAGAAGGTCGTTGACGCCCGTTCCATGAAGGACTGGAGAACAGGAAGATCCGTATTCAACAATATCATTCCTACATCCACGGGAGCTGCAAAAGCAGTAGCACTGGTGATTCCTTCACTGGAGGGCAAGCTGACGGGTATTGCCTACAGAGTTCCTACCTCCGATGTTTCGATGATAGATTTGAACATTATGACCAAGACAGAGACCACATACGAAGAAATCTGCGCCAAGGTGAAGGAGGCGTCCGAGGGAAGCATGAAGGGAATCATAGAATACGTTGACGATGAAGTGGTATCCCTTGACTTTGTGGGAGATCCTCACACTTCCATATTCGATGCCAGAGAGGGTATCCAGCTGAACAACAAGTTCTTCAAATTCCTGGCATTCTACGATAACGAATACGGTTACTCCAAGAAAGTACTCGAACTTATACAGCATATGTACAGCGTTGACCACGCATAATATATCGATACATAAAAATTAAAATAGACGGGCGGCCGGAAAAGCGGACGCCCTCTTGAGTAAGAAAGGGTTTTTAAATGAAAAAAACGGTAAGAGACATTGATGTATCAGGTAAAAAGGTATTGGTAAGGTGTGATTTCAACGTTCCTATGAAGGATGGCGAGATTACCGATGATATCAGGATTACATCGGCGCTTCCGACTATCAGGTATCTTATGGAAAACGGCGCCAGGGTAATACTGATGTCTCATATGGGAAGACCTAAGGGAGAGGCAAAGCCTGAATTTTCTCTGAAACCTGTTGCTGACAGACTTTCTAAGCTGTTGGAAAAGGACATCATATTTGCTCCGTCGGACGCAGTGGTGGATGATTCGGTAAAGGCGGCAGCCGAAGGCCTTCAGGACGGGCAGGTGATGCTGCTGGAAAACGTCAGATACAGGAAGGAAGAAACAAAGAACGAGGAGCCGTTTACAGGGCAGCTGGCATCGCTGGGAGAAATCTTCGTAAATGACGCCTTCGGAACGGCTCACAGAGCGCACTGCTCCACAGCCGGTCTGGCAGAATACATGCCTAGCGTATCGGGCTTTCTCATTGAAAAGGAAGTGAAGTTCCTGGGAGATGCACTTGAGAAGCCTGAAAGACCTTTCGTGGCCATAATGGGCGGCGCTAAGGTGGGCGACAAGATTCCTGTGATAGAGAACCTGATAAAAAAGGTGGACTGCCTCATAATAGGCGGAGGAATGAGCTATACCTTCTTCAAAGCCATGGGATATGAAATAGGAAAATCCATCCTCGATGAAGAGAGCATAGAGCTGGCTGCAGAGCTGATGAAAAAGGCCGAAGCTGCAGGTGTTGAGCTGCTGCTTCCTGTAGATACGGTATGCGCTGAGGAATTCAGCAACGACAGCAGAAAGGCCATATACGACAGAGACGCCATTCCTGAAGACATGATGGGAATGGATATAGGTCCAAAGACCGTGGAATTATACGAAAAGGCAGTGGCAAAGGCCGGTACGGTGGTATGGAACGGACCGATGGGCGTGTTCGAAATGGAAAGCTTCGCAGAAGGAACAAAGGCAGTTGCAGCTGCACTGGCTGAAAGCGGAGCGGTGACTGTCATAGGCGGAGGAGACTCTGCGGCGGCTGTAGAGCAGTTCGGATATGCCGATAAGATGACACATATATCCACAGGCGGCGGGGCTTCCCTGGAATTCCTTGAAGGAAAAGCGCTGCCGGGAATAGAATGTTTGGAGGACAGACAGTAATGAGAATACCTTTGATAGCCGGAAACTGGAAGATGTTCAAAACCAAAGCCGAGGCTCTTGTCTTTGCGGAGGAGTTCAAAAAGCTATATCAGGGAACAGACGTGCAGGCAGCCGTATGTGCGCCTTTTACAGATCTTGAAGCGCTGGTGGAGGCCTTCAGGGATACACCTGTAATGGTGGGCGCCCAGAACGTGCATTTTGCAGATGAAGGAGCCTATACGGGAGAGATCTCCGTGTCCATGCTTGAAGAGCTAGGCGTTGATCTCTGTATCGTGGGGCACTCGGAGAGAAGACAGTACTTCGGAGAAACGGATGAAACATGCAATCTCAAGCTGAAGAAGCTGCTGAAAGGCTCTATAAGACCGATACTATGCGTAGGGGAAAGCCTTCAGCAGAGAGATGCGGCTCAGGCATTTGATGTGGTCAGAGGGCAGCTTGTTGCAGATCTGGAAGGGCTTGCGGGAGAGCAGGTCAAGAAGCTGATTATCGCCTATGAGCCAATATGGGCCATCGGAACAGGCAGGACGGCAACTCCCGAGCAGGCAGGTGAGATGTGTGCCTTCGTGAGAGAAACTCTCATAGAGCTGTACGATGAGGAAGTGGCAGATCAGGTCATAATCCAGTATGGCGGCAGCGTTAAGCCGGCAAATGCATCAGAGATAATGAATATGGATGAAATCGATGGCGCACTGGTGGGCGGTGCAAGCCTCAAGGCCGATGATTTCATGAGCATAATAGATTTCTGATGGTCATTCGGATGAGTGCGGGCTGTATTGGATGCAGTGAATGCAATACATTAAATATTTGTACGAAAATGCGCAGGATGCGTGGAGATAGTTGATAAACATTTGAGTAAGGAGAGAAAGACATGGCATATATTACAGATGTAATAGCACGTGAAGTGCTGGATTCAAGAGGTAACCCTACAGTTGAAGTGGAAGTTCTGCTGGAAGACGGTTCGGAAGGAAGAGCCATTGTTCCGTCGGGAGCATCGACAGGTGTTCACGAGGCTGTGGAGCTGAGGGACGGAGATAAATCAAGATATCTTGGAAAGGGAACTCTCAAGGCTGTTGAGAATGTGAACGATATCATCGCAGACGAGGTGATAGGCTGGGATGCGCTGGATCAGGTTGGAATCGACAAGATGCTCATCGAGCTGGACGGAACTCCTAACAAGGGTAAGCTGGGTGCCAATGCGATTCTGGGTGTATCCATGGCTGTTGCGAGAGCTTCTGCGGAATCGTGCGGAATGCCGCTGTTCCAGTATCTGGGAGGAGTGAACGGAAAGGTTCTGCCTACTCCTATGATGAACATTCTCAACGGAGGATCCCATGCCGATAATACAGTGGATATACAGGAATTCATGATCATGCCTGTAGGAGCGGATACATTCAGAGAAGCGCTGAGAATGGGTGCAGAGGTGTTCCACAATCTCAAGAGCGTTCTCAAGGGAAAGGGCCTCAACACGGCAGTAGGCGATGAAGGCGGATTTGCGCCGAATCTTTCCACAAACGAAGAAGCCATACAGGTTATCATAGAGGCCATTGAAAAAGCCGGATATAAGCCGGGAGATGATGTAAAGATTGCCCTTGACGTTGCAGCCAGCGAATTCTACGATGCGGAGGCGGACATTTACAATCTGACAGGTGAAGGTGTAAGCAGGACCGCAGAGGAAATGGTGGCATATTATGAAATGCTGTGCGACAAGTATCCTGTAATATCCATCGAGGACGGTCTTGCAGAGGATGACTGGAACGGCTGGAAGATCCTCACCGAGAAGCTGGGCGGCAGAATACAGCTGGTGGGAGACGACCTCTTTGTTACCAATACTGCAAGACTTGCAGAGGGAATCGAAAAGGGAATAGCCAACTCCATACTCATCAAGGTGAACCAGATAGGTACTCTGACGGAAACCTTTGACGCTATAGAGATGGCAAAGAAGGCAGGCTACACTGCGGTAGTGTCCCACAGAAGCGGAGAGACGGAGGATACGACCATTGCGGATATCGTAGTCGGACTCAATGCAGGACAGATAAAGACAGGATCGCTGTCCAGAACTGATCGTATTGCCAAATACAACCAGCTGCTGAGGATAGAGGAGCTTCTGGATGCGGCAGGACAGTATGCCGGAGCCGATGCTTTTTACAATATTAAAAAGAAGTAACATACTGAAAAAAATAGTGTAAATACAAATTCAAACTTGTTGATTTTTGGCAGGTGCTGTGATAAACTCAAGTGGTTAGAGTATAAGGAGGAAGAAATAGTATGAGTATTGCTCTTAAAATAGTACTTGCTTTGGTAAGCGTGATCCTGATAATCAGCGTTTTGCTTCAGTCCAGCAACAGCGCAGGTCTTTCAGGCTCCATAGGCGGAGGCGCTGAGCAGCTGTTCGGTAAGAAGAAAAGCCAGGGTTACGACGCCCTCCTCAGCAAGATCGCAACTGTTACGGCAGTATTGTTCATAGTATTGTCGCTTGTTCTGGTGGCTATAGAGTAACGGCGGTGTCTATTATAATCAATGTTGTTTCTATTTTTTTAACAAATTATTTTAATATTCGTGTCAATATTTAAGAGGTGTCGATGACGCCTCTTCTTATCCAGTTGAAGGATTGGCACGAGGGGGAGGTATCTTTAAAATGAATGTTTTAGCAATCGTTGCCGTTGTTGCGGCAATAATTGGACTGGCAGTTGCCGTAGGTCTGGCTTCATGGATAGGCAAGCAGGCTGAAGGTACTGACAGAATGAAGGAGATCGCCGGCTACATCAGAGAAGGTGCTATGGCATTTCTTTCAAGAGAGTACAAGATAATGGCCATCGTTATCATTGTTCTCTTCGTACTTATCGCAGTATTTATCAAGCCGGTAACAGGTATCCTGTATGTCTTCGGAGCGCTCTTATCGGTTCTGGCAGGCTTCTTCGGAATGAAGGTGGCTACGCTGGGTAATGTAAGAACTGCATCAGCTGCAAAGGACTCAGGAATGAACCTGGCTCTGAAGATCGCTTTCAGATCAGGAGCTGTAATGGGTCTGGCTGTGACAGGCCTCGGACTTCTGGGTCTTGGAATCATCTTATGCGTTCTGGATCTGGCAACAGTTATGGACTGCGTGACAGGCTTCGGTCTCGGTGCTTCATCAATGGCTCTGTTCGGTCGTGTGGGCGGCGGTATATATACCAAGGCTGCTGACGTAGGTGCCGACCTTGTAGGTAAGGTAGAAGCAGGTATTCCTGAAGACGATCCTAGAAACCCTGCAGTTATCGCAGATAACGTAGGTGACAACGTAGGTGACGTTGCAGGTATGGGATCCGACTTGTTCGAATCATATGTAGGCTCCATCATTTCGGCAGTTACGCTGGCTGCAGTTGCAGCAGTTAACTCCGGCGGAGTATTCGATGAAACTACGGCAGCAATGTTCCCTATGATCCTGTCAGCCATCGGTATCATAGCATCACTTATCGGTATCTTCATGGTAAGAGGAAAGGACGGTTCAAATCCTGCCAACGCTCTCAACATGGGTACATACATTTCAGGCGTAATAGTTATCATTGCTACGCTTATCCTGTCAAAGGTTATGCTGGGCGGATTCAGCTATGCCATAGCCATCATTTCAGGTCTTATCGTAGGAATAGCCATCGGAAAGATTACAGAAATATACACTTCGGGAGATTATGCTTCAGTTAAGAAGATTGCGGATCAGTCGCAGACAGGCTCTGCAACTACCATCATAAGCGGTCTTGGCGTTGGTATGATGTCGACACTGTGGCCTATACTCTTCATAGCAGTTTCAATATTCGTTGCTTACTATGCTGCAGGCGTATACGGAATCGCTCTCGCAGCAGTAGGTATGCTGTCCACTACGGGAATGACTGTAGCAGTTGATGCTTACGGTCCTGTATCCGACAATGCAGGCGGTATCGCAGAAATGTCAGAGCTGCCTGGAGAAGTAAGAGAAATCACTGACAAACTGGACTCGGTAGGAAATACCACTGCTGCCATTGGTAAGGGATTTGCCATCGGTTCGGCAGCTCTCACTGCACTGGCACTCTTCGTATCATTCGCAGAGGTTGCTCAGATCAGTGCTATCGACTTGCTGAGCCCTATCGTTATAATCGGTCTGTTTATCGGAGCTATGCTGCCATTCCTGTTCTCGGCAATGACCATGAATTCAGTAGGTAAGGCTGCTAACCAGATGATCGAGGAAGTAAGAAGACAGTTCAGAGAAGACAAGAGAATCCTGGAAGGAAACTCCAAGCCTGACTATGCTCACTGCGTTGATATCTCAACGAGAGCAGCACTGAAGGAAATGGTTATCCCTGGTCTTATGGCTATAATCGCACCATTGGTTGTTGGTATACTTCTGGGCGTTGAGGCTCTGGGCGGACTTCTGGCCGGATCACTGTCCTCAGGCGTACTGCTGGCTCTCATGATGGCCAATGCAGGCGGAGCATGGGACAATGCCAAGAAGTACATCGAAGAAGGTCACTTCGGCGGCAAGGGTTCAGACCCTCACAAGGCTGCTGTTGTAGGTGACACGGTAGGAGATCCGTTCAAGGATACTTCCGGTCCTTCGATAAATATCCTGATCAAGCTGATGACCATCGTATCACTGGTATTCGCACCACTGTTCGTATCCATCGGCGGTCTGCTGGTATTCTAAGAGACAAAATCAATACGAAATAAATGGCAGGAGATTCGAGCATCGGATCTCCTGTTCTGATTTTATGACGGTGGATATGAAGCTGAGGAAGCAGAGGCTTAAGTAAGAAGCCGAAATTGGTAAAAGTAGCTGAACGCAATGGTAAAAAGGGAAAGGAGTTAAAATGAATTTACTGGAAGCAATGCAGAAGAGACACAGCATAAGAAA
Source organism: uncultured Bacillota bacterium (assembly GCA_958448635.1). Taxonomy (GTDB): domain Bacteria; phylum Bacillota; class Clostridia; order Peptostreptococcales; family Anaerovoracaceae; genus Lentihominibacter. Next base: position 9,258 of record CAUDEQ010000018.1, read on the forward strand.
ATATGAGCAGGAACCGATTCCTGAAGAAAAGCTCAACATGGTGCTGCAGGCAGGGCTGTTATCGGCCTCAAGCCGTGGAAGGAGACCGTGGGAGCTGATAGTGATACAGAAAAGAGAGACCCTTGAGAAAATGTCACAATGTCGAGCTGGTGCAGCCAATATGCTGTCAGGAGCCGGCGCTGCAATAGTGGTGGTTGCCGATGAGAAAAGGACAGATGTGTGGATAGAGGACTGTTCCATCGTCATGGCAAACATGCATCTGATGGCGGACAGTCTAGGTGTTGGAAGCTGTTGGATACAGGGAAGGCTGAGAGAAGCAGCCGATGGCAGCACGACGGAGGAATATCTGGGCCGTCTTTTGGGAATTCCCGAAAACTATCGTCTTGAGGCCATGCTGTCATTGGGTGTACCGGCAGAAAGCAAGGCGGTGACAGCTCTCGAGGAACTGGATATGAGTAAGATACATTTTGAAAAGTTTTAACAGGCATCAGCAACTGATTTTAAAATTGCTTTTCAAAAAATTAACACCTCTCTTTTGCAATATTTTATGTCAGACTTACAGATAATAAAAAAGAAAAAAGAGAGGAGAAATAAAATGAGCAAGTTTAGGATTCTTTTGGCAGCAGTGCTTTGTATTTCCCTGCTGACATTTGCCGGCTGCGGCAGTAACGATACGACAGACGGCAACGGGGGAGACGGCACCGTTACAGAAGAGAACAGAGACATGGAAAACGGCGGCGGAGACGATATGGGCACGGAAGACGGGACTCATAAGGACGGACCGGTTGCCGAAGATCTCAAGGATGACGCAAAGGATGCCGTTGATGACATAGAAAATGCTGTCGACGGGAATAACAAGGACAACAATACAAAAGAAACAACGGTAGGTCAATAGCGTCCGTAAAGTAAAAGGTGGCAATGCCACCTTTTATGCTGTAAAATAGTAATTGCTGTAGAAATATAATGTTGCAAGAGGAAGGGGAAAATGGCAAAGAAGAGAAAAGGACATGTATTGACGGGAACGTTGTCGAAGCACAGGAAGGGCTTCGGATTTGTAATGTGTGACGATATAGAGCAAGATGTATTCATCGCACCTGATTCCATGGGAAGCGCCATGGACGGAGACGAGGTGGAGATAGATCTTATCCCTTCATATCTCTGGCGAAATTCGCCGGAGGGCATAATAACGAAGGTGATGACCAGAAAGACGACGGAGGTGGCGGGAACCTTTGAGAAAAGCAAGAAGTTCGGCTTCGTCATCCCGGAGGGCGGAAAATACAGAGAGGATGTATTCATAAAGAAGAAGGACTTTTCAGGCGCCCAGCGTGGAGACAAGGTCGTGGCTCAGATCACCAGATACCCTGACAAGCATAATTGTGCAGAGGGAAGGATCACGGAGATAATAAGCAGAGCCGGACAGCCCGGCGGAGATATCAAGACGATAGCCAGAAGCTACGGCATGAGGGAGAGCTTTCCCAGCAGGGCTTCGGCGGAGGCCAAGGCGGTGAAAAAACGTGGCATAACGGAAGATGATATCGCCGGAAGAAGAGATCTGAGATGTAAGAAGATATTCACCATAGACGGAGCGGATTCAAAGGATTTTGACGATGCGGTGTCCATAGAGCTTCTTGAAAACGGCAATTACCTTCTGGGCGTCCATATAGCGGATGTCGCCCACTACGTGAAGGAGGGAGGCCCGTTGGACAAGGAAGCCCTCAAGAGGGGAACCAGTGTATATCTGATAGATCAGGTGATCCCCATGTTGCCGAAGGCTCTTTCAAATGGTATATGCAGCCTTAATCCCGGGGAGGACAGGCTTGCCCTTTCCATAGATATGGAAATAAGCCCGGAGGGTATCGTCACAGCTCATGAAATCTATGAGAGCGTGATACACTCTGTGGAGAGGCTGGTGTACGACGATGTGTCGGATCTGCTGGAAAAGAAGGATCGAGTCATGTGTGAGAGGTATGCCCACATAAGGGAGGAGCTTTTCATGATGAACAATCTGGCAGTAAGGCTGCGAAAGAACAGAGAGGACCGGGGAAGCCTGGATTTCGATCTGGACGAGGCTCATATAACGCTTGATGAGAACGGTTTTCCATCACAGATAGGAGTTGCCAGCAGGCGAAGCGCCAACAAGCTCATAGAAGAGTTCATGCTTCTTGCCAATGAAACTGTGGCAGAGCATTTCTTCTGGCTGGATAGCCCGTTTGTCTACAGAGTGCATGAAAAGCCGGCCGTCGATAAGATGGAGCAGCTGCGCACATTCCTCAGGAGCGTGGGCATCGTTCTCAGGGGAAACGGTGACAGCATACATCCAAAGGCGGTAAGATCGGTACTGGAGCAGGCAAAGGGAAGGCCGGAGGAAAATGTGGTCAACTCCGTGACGCTGAGATCCATGCAGAAGGCATTTTACAGCACGTCATGCGACGGGCATTTCGGTCTTTCATTGAAATACTACTGCCACTTTACATCTCCCATAAGGAGATATCCCGATTTGATGATACACAGGATAATAAAGGCATGGCTCAGGGGCAGCGATGCTGTCAAGCTCACTAAGCACTTCAAGAAAAGGGCTCAGGAGGCGGCGGACCTTTCCTCTGCGGCCGAAAGACAGGCCATAGATGTTGAACGTCAGGTGGAGAAGCTGAAGAAGGCAGAGTATATGAGCGGATATATCGGCCGGGTGTTTGATGGGATTATCAGCGGGGCAACGGGCTTCGGGATCTACGTGCAGCTGGAAAATACCGTGGAAGGTCTCGTAAGGATCGAGACGCTTAAGGACGATTATTACGATCATATCAAGGAAAAGTACGCCATCATGGGAAGACGCACGGGAAAGACATATAAGTTGGGCGATAAAGTCACGATCATCGTTGAAAGTGTAGATGTGGAAAGGCGCGAGATCAACTTTTTGCTTGCAGACCGTCGGCAAGGCTGATGGATGACAGTGCATCACCTGCTTCATCTATATAAACCGGTTTGACTGCTATATCGCCGAGGGAAAGCATGCCTACAAGACGGGAGGCTTCCGTAACAGGGAGCCTTCTTATTTTATGGGCTGAAAACAGCAATGATGCTTCGTGAATGCTCATGTCAGGCGATACGGTGACGGGATTTTCAGTCATTATGTCGGCAGCGGTGAGCTGAGGCTTCGGGGGAGCTTCATCCGAAGCGTTTTCGGACGATGCATGACGTGCCAGAACACGAATGACAAGATCTCTGTCCGTTACTATTCCTTTCAGGTGTCCGCCATCGTCGCAGACAGGAAGACTGCCCACGTTGTTTTTTCGCATATGGGCGGCGATGAGGGCGGCAGGTGTATTCTCCCTGATGCATACTATGTTGGTGCTCATCAGTTCCTTGACTTTCATAACAGCCTCCTTGACTTTTTTATATATAGATTATGATTGCCAAAAAACCAACGATTTATATACGAAATGAAATATAAAAGGCAGAGATTATCTGTCTCTGCCCCAGAAATTGCGTGTGAACAAAATGATTATGGTGAACAGCTCAAGTCTTCCTATTATCATCAAGCCGCTGAGATAAAGCTTGAATACCGGGTGGAACATGGAAAAATTGCCTAGCGAGGCTGCTTCTCCGAAGGAAGCACCGGTATTTGACATCATGGCCAGAGTGGCTGTGATGGTGGTCTCCATGTCAAGTCCCTGAAGAGACATGAAGAGCGAAGAAAACAGGAAGATGGTCATGTACATAAGTATAAATACAGTGATCTGCGATACGACAGGCGCCGAAATGGCGTTTCCGCCGACCTTTACGGCGACAACCGAGCGAGGGTGTATCCTCTTGACGCAGCCTCTCCAGATGAGCTTCAGCATAACAAGAAGCCTGATGACCTTTATCCCGCCTGATGTGGAGGCAGCGCAGCCGCCGATGAACATCACTGTGATGAGAACCATCTGACATACGCTTGGCCATACGGTGTATGGTGACCGAGCGTATCCTGCCGTCGTAAACATGCTGGTAACCTGGAAAAACGATTCTCTCAACGCTCCTGCAAAGCTGCTGTCGCTCTGAAGAGCCAGGCCGATGGTACAGATGAATATGGATACAGCCAGTATTATGATGAAGGCTCTCAGTTCTATATCCTTGAGGAAGTATGAGATCTTTCCGGTCATGAGATAGTGGTAGAGCACAAAATTCAGCGAAGCAAGGATACAGAACACCGATATCACGATTTCAACATAGAGACTGTCATAGTACGCTATACCCTCAGGGCGAACCATAAGTCCTCCGGTGCTTATGCTGCCCATGGTGTTGATCACCGCATCAAACAGAGGCATCTTGCCTGAGAGCATCAGCAGGATGAACTCAGCTATGGTAAATGAAAAATACGTTATATACAATATCTTTGCCGAATCGCTCATCCTGAAGGTCATCTTTTCCAGTACAGGACCGGGAGTTTCAGCCCTGGCAATCATCTGTCCGTTGATTCCGAGAGCAGGGAGCAATGAAATCACAAATACAAGAATACCCATTCCTCCCAGCCAGTGGGATATGGCCTTCCAGAGCATCAGGCTTCTGGAAAGAAATGCATTGTCCACTGCCGTACATCCTGTGGTCGTAAAGCCTGATGTTGATTCGAAGATAGCGTCCACGTAGTTTTCGGCAAAGCCCGAAAGCATATACGGGAATGCACCCACCAGTGCGGCCATCACCCAGCATGAGGCCACTACGATGTAGCCCTCACGTGCTCTGAACTTGGCTTTCGGTGCGCGTATAAAAAAGAACATGGCGCCGCCTGCCAATATGGTAGGAGGTGCGCATTTTGCGAAAGCGCCTGCTGCAGCTGAATCGCCTGTAACAACGGCGTAGATCAACGGGATTATCATAGATATGCCTATGATGAGCAATATGCTTCCCAGAATTCTCAATATTGCTTTGTAGTTTATAAGATTGGTTTTTGTCATATACTCACCTCATCAATGGTTTGAGCTCCAGAATTTTGGCGTCAACAGTATGAACAGAGTATATAACTCCAGCCTTCCCGCTATCATATAAAATGAGAGCAGGTATTTGGAAAGATCGGCCAGATGTCCGAAGTTTTCCGTAGGGCCTACAGTTCCGAATCCCGGTCCTATATTGCCGATGCAAGTTATAACAGATGTAAAGCATGTGATGAGATCCGTATTTTCAAAGGAAACTATGAATGCTCCCACAAACACCATGCAGATATAGAGGAATACATGGTTGGCGATGGCAGATACTGCATCACTGGGCATGTTTTGTCCGTTGAGCTTGATGTTTTCAACCACGTTGGGGTGGAGCCTTGTGGCAACACCGCGCCTTATCAGTTGGAGAACAACATATATACGGACGATCTTTATGCCTCCTCCTGTGGATGAGGAGCAGCCGCCCATGAACATGAGAAGCAACAGGATCATCTGGCATATGGTGGGCCACGTCTCATAGTCGGCAGAGGCGAAACCTGTAGTTGTCAGTATGGTAGCTGTTTGAAACGCCGAGTCTGCAGCGGCATCTCCAAATGAATCGTAGGTATTGGTTATCATCAGTACGATGAGTATGATAGACGTAGAACCACCGAATATGAGCAGATACAGCTTGAATTCAGAGTCCTCCAGGAATACGCGGGGACCGCGCTTTACAGCGTAATACATGAGATTGAAGTTAGCTCCGCACAGAACCATGAAGGCGGTGATCACCACCCGTATATAGGTGCTGTCGAAGTGCATTACACTGTCGTTGTAGTTTGAATATCCGCCTGTACCTACAGAGCCGAAGGTGTGGATAAGCGCATCGTAGAGATTCATTCCGCCCAACATGAGCAGAGCTGTTTCGGCTATGGTGAATATCAGGTAGATCTCGTACAGCGTTTTGGCAGTATCGGACATTTTAGGCGTTATCTTGTCCAGCGTAGGACCGGGAGTCTCGGATACGGCGATATTCTGTCCGCTTATGCCTAGAGACGGCATGAGCGCTATGGCGAAGATAAGTATGCCCATTCCGCCGATCCAGTGGGTGAAGGAACGCCAGAACACTATTCCCTTGGGGAGGGATTCCACATCACCTAAAATGGTGGCTCCCGTGGTGGAAAAGCCCGAGCAGGATTCGAAAAACGCATCGGCGAAGCTGGGAATGCTACCTGTCACGATGAAAGGAATTGCGCCTACAGCGCACGATACGATCCAGCACAGGGAAACGATGAAAAAGCCGTCGCGCACCTTCAGAGGTTTTTCCTCGTGTGCGAACAGCTTCATCAGAATGTAGCCCACTATCAGTGTTATGACCGTAGTGTAGCCGAACGGTAAATATATATAGGAATTATCGTAAATAAAGGACACGAAAACAGATGGTACCATGGAAGCTCCGATAACCAACAGAACGATTCCCGTTATCCTCAGTATGGAATTAAGATTAAGACTCATAAAAACACCTTCTGTCTGTCTAAGAAATCCTTGATCTTCTGTCCTTGAGAAGATTTTCGGTTTCGTAAATGTCGTTGAGGAGGCAGAGGATTATTACCTTGTCATCCTCGAGGATTTCCGTATCTCCATTTGGGATTATGACCTCGGAGCCTCTGTGTATGGCAGCAAAAATGAGACCATCAGGCAAATCCAGTTCCTTGATAGGAGTTTCAAGTATATTCATATGAGGGGAGGCGATGATTTCCATAATCTCGGCCTGACCCTGTATGAGCTGCGAAGAGAGGACTTTTTTTGAGCCCTGTACGAAACGCATTATGTTTGTCGTCGTTATATCAAGCGGGTTAAGAGCCATGTCCACACCCATTGCTGATATGATCTCGGCGTAGCTTTCCCTGCTTATCTTGGCAATGACATCCTCGATGCCGCGCTGCTTGGCTGTAAGGGCAAGAAGCAGGTTGTCCTCGTCAAAGCCGGTGACTGTAACTACGGCGTCCATCATATCGAGATTTTCCTCTTCCAACAGCGTCAGATCTGTGGCGTCACCGTGAAGAACCATGGTATCCTCCAGATGAGTGGAGAGATAATGACATCTGTCCTTATTCACCTCTATGATTTTGACGGCAGCGCCGAATTCTTCAAGCATCAAAGCCAGGTAGAAGCCTGTCTTGCCGCCGCCCAATATCATTACCTTCTGAAGGTCGGTATATTTGCCCTTTTCATGCACCTTGGAGTTCAGCTTCTGTATAGGACCTTTCTTTCCGATGACATAAAGTACATCATCTTCTTCTATGACGAAGTTGCCGTGAGGTATGATTACCTTACCGTTTCTGGAAACGGCAACCACCAGCATTTCAGGAAGAATGCCGGAGATATCCATCATCGAGAGCCCTATGAGCTGCTTGTACTTCTCAACGTCGAACTCGACGAGAGACACCTTGCCGCTGGAAAAAATACCGTTGCTGAGAGAGTATTTTTCAGCGAGATACTTGTATATTTCCACTGTGATACCCTGATCCGGGTTCACAATATGGTCGATTCCCATTGTATCCTTGATAAAGCTGATCTGCTGCATGTGTTCAGGGTCACGTACCCTGGCGATTACCTTATTACATCCCAACTTCTTGGCAAATGACGCTATCAGTATGTTGACCTCGTCATTTCCGGTTACAGTGATGAGAAAATCATATGAAGCTACGTTGATCCTCTTTAATGTTTTGATTTCTTTCGCATTGGCGTTAATCGTCATTACATCCAGATGAGAGCTGATTTTCTGCAGCAGCTGCTCGTTGGTGTCGATTATAGTAACGGCATGATCTCCGCCTAGCAGAGCGTCTGCCAGTTTCATTCCAAGCTTACCTGCGCCGACGATAACAATTTTCATCTTTTTCCCTCTTTGTTCATATATTTATGAGTTTATGATAACCAAACAAAAACATTTTACCACTAATTATTGGAAATTCAATATATAATTGCAAGAAGTGAATAAATAGATTAAAATAATATCCGGATAGAGCAAATTAAGCAAAAACGCATCACAGACGGCATCGTCTGTATACAATTCGGCGAGGTGAATGACACATGAAAATAAAGAGATTTATAGGAGGAATGCTCGAAAGCAACGGATACGTTATCTATCAGAAGGACGGAGGCGATGCTTTCATAATCGACCCCGGATATAATCCCGGGGTTTTTACAGAGTATATAAAGGAACATTCGCTCATACTCAGGGGAATCCTTTTGACCCATCATCATTATGATCATGTGGGCGCTGTGGAGAGGATAAGGGCTGCCATGGAATGTCCTGTATATCTTCATCGCAGCGACTGCGACATGTACAGAAAAAAAGTGGACGTGTACATGGAGGATGGAGATGTGATAGATCTTGAGGGCGAGGAAATAAAGGTGATAAATACACCGGGCCATACGAAAGGAGGCGTATGCTTTCTCAGCGAGAAGAGCAGGGTGTGCTTTACGGGAGATACCATATTTAATGTGGATCTGGGAAGGACCGATCTTGAGGATGGCTCAGAACAGGAAATGCGTGAAAGCATATTGAATATAATAGATAAATTTCCCAACGATATCATGATATATCCGGGACATGGAGACGGGTGTACCATGAAAAAGGTCAGACAGATCAATACAGAGTTTTTAGATATTGTGGAGAAGAGGATATGACGATAAAACTGATAGCACTTGACTTGGATGGAACGACCATAAACAATGACAGAGTAATTAGCGAAAGAAACAGGAGAGCGCTGCAGAAAGCGGCGGACAAAGGCGTGAACATCGTGATCGCAACGGGAAGACCCTTCTGCGCCTTGCCAAAGGACGTTTTCGAAATGGATTCGGTGAGATATGTTCTGACGTCAAACGGAGCGTCCATCACCGATCTCAAGGAAAACAGGAGCTTTTACAAGAATTGCCTGTCGGAGCTGGCTACGGAAAAATCCGTAGAGCTTCTGAAACAGTATGATTATATTATAGAATGCTTTGTAAACGGGGTTGCGTATATTGACGGGCCGTATTATCGAAAGGTGGAAAAAACGGGGATCAGCTTTCGTGATGTAGAGTACATACTGAACACGAGAACACCGATAGATGATATATACGGATTCATGCTGGAAAACAAAGGCAATGTAGAAAACATAAATGTCAACTTCGAGGATATGAGTCACAAGCCGATCATGAAGGAAAGGCTGCTCACTCTTCCTGAGACGACGATAACAAGCTCTTTTCCGCACAATCTTGAGATAGGGGGAGCGACCACCAGCAAGGCAGATGCGCTGATACAGATGGGCAAGCTCCTGGGGATAGGCACGGAGGAGATGATGGCCGCCGGAGACAGTCCCAATGATATAGAAATGCTGAAGACCGTAGGCCTGCCTGTGGCTGTGGGAAATGCCGAGGAGGAGGTCAAGGCTGTGGCAAAGTACATCGCTCCGACGAACCATGAGGACGGAGTGGCTGATGCCGTCGAAAGATTCGTGTTGGCCGAATAAGCAGCAGCTTTATATGAAAAAAGAGGCTTTTGAAACAAGGCTCTATGCAGCAAACAAGGCTTTTTGCAGTAGAGATAATTTAGCTGGCAGTGGGTAATTTTAAGAAGCTGAGCGCAGAGATTTTTCTCTGCGCTTTTTGTATACGGAAACTTGTCTATGGTCCTTGTGGGTGTGGCAGATATGTTTGGCGGATATGTATGGCAGACGGGCGTGACCGGCATGTTTCGCATACGGATGCGACGGATGTGTTCGACAGACGGGTGTGGCCGGCATGGCACTCTTTGGAATCTCAAAAAATTGATGGGCTCATAGGGATTTGGAGACTATTTAATCTTCCGCTCCATAAAAGTCTCCAAATGAGCTGTTGGGTAAGGGCTATTTTGAGATTCTGATTATAAAAGCTCCTTAGAAGCATATGAAAAGTAACAAAATCACCATCTGAACAAGGTCTATTTGGAGACTTTGCTTGCAGGATGATGGTTTATATCATAAAAAATCTCCAAAGCAAATGCCGGTCACAGCCATTTGGAGACTTTTCATTGGAAGAGAGTGATGCTCATATTTGATCCTGGTTGCTGCTTTGGATTTGAAAGAAAAAATTTCCTTGACAGGAAATAAATTCCATAATATTATTTAAAATGTAAAATAATGGAAATAAATAATGGAGGATGTATGGAAAATGCGAGGAGCATATGGAAAGTCGAAAGGTCTACATGGAAATCAGAAGATGACATATGTAAATCACAAGAGTCATATGGGAAAAATCAGGGCGTATAGCCTTATATGAAAAATAAGCGAGGAGTATGAAGAAAAGGGGGATATTATGGAAAAAAAGGTTCTTGGAAGAATCGGAGAGGAAATGGCAGCTAGGATTCTTGAAAAAAGCGGATACAGGATTATCGCAAGAAACTTCAGGTGCTGCGCCGGAGAGGTGGATATCATAGCCTCAAAGGAATGTGTGCTGTGCTTTATCGAAGTGAAGACGAGAACAGGGTATGGATACGGCAGACCATGTGAGGCAGTGGGAGCGTTAAAGCAGGAGCATATAAGAGAGGCTGCATTATGCTACCTTGAAGAGCGAAGAAACAGAAGCTGCCGGTATGATGAAATCAGATTTGACGTCATGGAAATAACCGTAGAGCATATAGAGGGAGCCTTTTAAACAGGCGGGGGCATAAGCTCTGTAATGGGAAAGGAGAGGAAAAAGTGTTTACTAGGATAAAAACCGCTACTCTGGAAGGTGTGGAGGGAACAGCCGTTACAGTTGAGACAGATGTGAGAATGGGGCTGCCGTCCTTCAGGGTAGTGGGCCTTGCGGATACGACCATAAAGGAAGCAGGAAGCCGTATTAAGCCTGCCATACTGAATTCAGGTCTCGAGTTTCCCGACAAGAGGGTGACGGTGAACCTTGTTCCTGCAGGAAGACATAAGGAGGGAACGCATTTTGATCTGCCTATAGCTGTGGCCCTTATGGACATAGCTAGAGAACCGGAGGATACAGCATTTCTCGGTGAGCTGTCGCTGGACGGAAGACTGAACAGCATCAAGGGAGCGCTGCCGCTGGTTCTCTGCCTCAGGAAGAACGGTATCAGGAGAGTTATACTGCCGTCAGGCAATGCGGAGGAAGCATCGGTGTTGGAGGATATTGAGATTCTGGCAGCAGACAGCTTGGAGCAGGTCGTAAAGCATATCAGAGGAATAGAAGAGATTTCCGTATATACCAGAAGAAAAAGAGCCTTAAGGGCAGAATGGGATGTGGATTTTTCGCAGGTGATAGGTCAGGAGGCTGTAAAAAGGGCAGTTACCATAAGCGCTGCGGGAAAGCATGGCATTCTGATGATGGGAGGTCCCGGCTGCGGGAAAACGATGATAGCAAGGAGAATACCTACGATACTGCCGGAGCTTACATATGATGAAAAGCTGGAGATAACGGGAGTGTACAGTGTGGCGGGAATGCTCACTGAGGAACAGCCCGTGATAGACAGAAGGCCGTTCAGAGGGCCTCATCACACGGTGACGGTGACAGGCCTTCTCGGCGGCGGAATTAAGCCGCGGCCAGGGGAAATGTCTCTGGCGCATAAAGGCGTACTGTTCCTGGATGAGCTGGGAGAGTTTGACAGCAAGGTAATAGATGCGATGAGGCAGCCTGCAGAGGAGGGAGTTATACGGCTGATGAGGAACAGCTTTGAGGTCGCCTTTCCTGCGGATGTGATGATAGTTGCGGCGGCAAATCCATGCAAATGCGGATATCTATGGGACGACAGGAGGATATGCACCTGCAGCCCCAAGCAGCTTGACAGCTATAAGAAAAAGCTCAACGGCCCTTTTTCCGACAGGATAGACATGCATATAAAGATGTCCCCTGTTGAAAAGGAAATCATCGAAAAGGGGATATATCGTCAAAAGGCGATGTCATCGGAAGACATGCGGATTCAGGTGCAGCAGGCAGTTGAAGTACAAAAGTTGAGGTACGCAGGAACGAGGTATACCTGCAACGGCGGGCTGGATGAAAAGGGATTGGAGGAGTTTTGCAGTCTTGACAGCGAAGGCACGGCGATAATGTCCGCTGCCTATGATAAGCTGGGGCTTTCCATGAGGGCATGCAGCAGGCTGATAAAGGTGGCAAGAACGATAGCGGATATGGAAGGCTCCCGGCAAATACGGCAGGAGCACATGGCAGAATCGCTGATATACAGGATTTCAGAAGGGGAAAGAGAACGATTATGAATGATAACAGAGTAAGCGGCGAAAATAAGCTGAGGAGCTGCATTGAAATGATAACGTCGGGTTCTCCCGATTATCCGGCGCTGCTTAAGGAGATAAAGGATTATCCCAGGGAGTTATATTATATAGGAAATATAAATATTCTCAGGAAGAGATGCGTTTCGGTGGTGGGCTCGAGAAATGCCAATCAGTACGGAAAGACGACGGCAGCCGCCATAGCCGGAAAGCTGGCGGAACGTGATGTGACGGTGGTCAGCGGCATGGCAAGAGGCATAGATACATGTGCGCACAGAGGAGCACTGGATGCCGGAGGAGGGACTGCAGCCGTGCTGGGCTGCGGAGCGGATATATGCTATCCCGAGGAAAACAGGCGCCTCAAGGAAGATATTGAGAAAATGGGGATAGTCATCTCTGAATACATGCCGGGAACAGAGCCGAAGCCTTATTACTTTCCGCAAAGAAACAGGATAATAAGCGGTCTTTCGGAGATGACCGTTGTAGTTCAGGCTAGAAACAGCAGCGGCTCTCTGATAACGGCAGAGCTGGCGGCAGAGCAGGGCAGAGAGGTATGTGCAGTCCCCGGCAACATAGACAGCATGTACAGCATGGGAAGCAATAAGCTGGTGAAGGACGGAGCGGTTCCCATCGTGAACGTATCAGACATACTGGAGATGATGGGTCTTGCCACCTTGGATACAAAAAGGGCGGAAAAAATGCTCAGCAATACAGAAATGAAGATTTTTTCGATGCTGAAGGAATGTGGAGAAATGACGGTGGATGAGGTATGTATGGCCATGAAAAAATCTCCTGCGTATATAAACAGCATAATTACGGTAATGGAGCTGAAGGGGGCGGTTTTTACAAGCCTTGGAAAAATTTTTGTTGCAAAAGGATAAAAATGTAATATAATCTGTTACTAGAAGTTAGATATAAATGTGAAAGAGAGGTTTTCATGGCAGCTAAAAAGATACTGGTAATCGTGGAGTCACCATCCAAAGCCAAAACGATAGGCAAATTCCTGGGAGGCCATTACAAGGTTATGGCATCCGTGGGACATGTGCGCGATTTACCAAAGAGCAAGTTGGGAATCGATCTTGAAAACAACTTTGAACCGCAGTATATATCCATAAGAGGCAAGGGAGAGATCATAAAGGAGCTGAAGAAAGAAGCTAAAAATGCATCAAAGGTCTATCTGGCAACAGACCCGGACAGAGAGGGAGAAGCCATATCATGGCATCTGGCATTTTTGCTGGGAATAGACATAACAACGCCGTGCAGGATAGTTTTCAATGAAATCACAGAGAAGACCATCAAAGCCGCAATAAGAAACCCACGGCCGATAGATGTGGATTTGGTAGATGCCCAGCAGGCAAGGAGAGTTCTTGACAGACTGGTTGGATATCAGATAAGTCCTCTCTTATGGAGAAAGGTGAGACGTGGACTGAGTGCGGGAAGAGTACAGTCAGCAGCTCTTAAGATGCTGTGCAACAGGGAAAATGAGATAAAGAATTTCAAATCCGATGAATTTTGGATTATTACAGCGGAATTCGAAAAGGAAAGAGTTTTTACAGCAAAGCTTACAGATTACAAGGGAAAGAAGATAGTCATAGGAAATGAAGATGAAAACAACAACGTACTGGAGCAGCTGAAAAAGGGCAAATATATAGTAAGAACGATAGAGGAAAAGGATCGCTTAAGGAAGACTCCTCCTCCGTTCACCACCAGCAGTCTGCAGCAGGATGCAGCCAATAAGCTGAATTTTTCAACCAGAAAGACCATGATGGTGGCGCAGCAGCTCTACGAGGGAATTGAGATAAAGGGAAGAGGAACCGTAGGTCTCGTTTCATATATCAGAACCGACTCGGTAAGAATATCGGATGAAGCAAGGGAAGCGGCAAGAGAATATATCATGGAAAGCATGGGCCAGGAGTATTACGGAGGCACTGTTTATACCAACAAGAAAAAGGATGTTCAGGACGCTCACGAGGCCATCCGACCCAGCTACGCAGATCTGGAGCCGGACAGCATCAAGGATTCGGTAACAAAGGATCAATATAATCTGTATAAGCTGATATGGAACAGGTTCATAGCCAGCCAGATGACGCCGGCCAGATACAAGGCTGTAAATGCAGTGATAGATAACGGAGATTATGCTTTTAAGGCAACAGGCTCAAAGATGCTGTTTGACGGCTTCCTGAAGGTATATGCGGCTTTAAAGGAAGGCGAAGAGGACAGGATACTGCCTGATATAAAAGAAAATGAGGAGCTTAAGGCTTTGAAGGTGGAGGGCGAGCAGAACTTCACACAGCCGCCGGCAAGATTTACTGAAGCAAGCCTCGTAAAGGAGCTGGAGGAAAAGAACATAGGGCGCCCAAGCACGTATGCTCCTATCGTGGCGACGCTGCAGGACAGAAATTATATATCGAAGGAAAAAAAGTCGCTTATCCCAACTGAACTGGGATTCATCGTCATAGATATGATGACCAAGTACTTCAAGGAGATCGTTGACGTTGGATTTACGGCACAGATGGAAGATAACCTTGACGACATAGAAATAAAAGGAGTAAACTGGAAGGGAGTCGTGGGAGACTTCTACGGAACTCTTAAGGAAGAGCTTGACGTTGCAGACAGGGAAATTGAAAAGGTCAAATTTGAGGTGGAGCTGACAGGTGAGACGTGCGAGCTCTGCGGCAAGCCTATGGCTGTAAAACACGGACGCTTCGGCAGCTTTGCTGCATGTACCGGCTATCCTGAGTGCAGAAATACGAAGCCTCTGGTGCAGACCATAGATGTGAAATGCCCTGAATGCGGCAAGGATATGGTTGTAAGAAGAAGTAAAAAGGGCAGAGTTTTTTACGGCTGCAGCGGCTATCCTGATTGCAACAAATCATACTGGAACAAGCCGATAAACAGGAAGTGCCCTAAGTGCGGCGAGCTTCTTGTGGAAAAGAAAGGGAAAGAAACCAATTACGCATGCGGAAACAGCGAATGCGATTATAAAGAATAAAATACTGGGATTTAGTTGTAATGAGAAAAAAGGAGGTATAACATGGTGCAATTTCATGCAACAACAATCGTAGCAGTAAGAAGAAGCAGCGATGATATCTGTATCGGCGGTGACGGCCAGGTCACTATGGGGGAAACCGCCATCATGAAGAACGGTGCGAAGAAAGTAAAAAAGATATATAAGAATACGGTGGTTACAGGCTTTGCAGGATCTGTAGCCGATGCGTTTTCACTTACTGAGAAGTTTGAAGCCAAGCTCGACGAGCACGGCGGGAATCTGAAGAGGGCAGCTGTTGCGTTGGCACAGCTTTGGCGTTCCGATAAGGCCATGAGAAATCTTGAGGCGCTGATGATAGTGGCAGATAAGGAGGATATGCTGGTGTTGTCAGGTACCGGAGAGGTTATCGAGCCCGATCAGCCGTTTGTGGCCATAGGCTCAGGCGGCAATTATGCATATTCCGCAGCCAATGCCCTGTATAACAATACAGATTTGGGGGCTGAAGAGATCGTAAGGAAGTCATTGGAGATAGCCGCATCCATATGCGTATATACCAACGACAACATTTCGGTGGAAAAATTATAGGAGGTGCAGCATGGCAAATAAACTTTATCAGATGACACCTAAAGAAATCGTCCAGGAACTGGATAAATATATAATAGGTCAGGATGAAGCTAAGAAATCCGTGGCCATAGCCTTGAGAAACAGGTACAGAAGAAGCCTTTTATCGGAAGAAATGAGGGAGGAAATCACCCCTAAGAATATCCTCATGATGGGTCCTACGGGGTGCGGTAAGACAGAAATCGCAAGACGTCTCGCCAAGCTTATGGATGCTCCGTTCGTTAAGGTTGAGGCCACCAAGTTCACGGAGGTCGGCTATGTGGGAAGAGATGTTGACTCCATGGTAAGAGATCTTGTCGAGGCATCTGTCAGGATAACGAAGCAGGCTATGCTGGAGGAAAAGTATTCCATAGCGGATGAGATCGTTGAGGAAAAGATAATCGAAGCGATAATTCCGGGGAACAAGAAGGCTGCGCCTGCCGACAATACTAAGAGGGGGCCTTTCGATTTCATCCTCGGCAATGCCGGGTATGTAAGCCAGAAGGAGCAGTATGAACAGCAGCAACAGCAGCAAACAGATCAGTCAAACGGTATGGATGTGGATCTTGCACGAGAGCAGGTGAGACAGCAGCTTCGCGAGGGTCTACTCGAGGAACAGTATATTGAAATTCAGGTGACCGACACTCCCAAGAGCAACAACCTCGATATGGGCAATGAAGGTATGAGCATTGCCATAGGCAATATTTTCGGAGACATGGCGCCTAAAAGAAAGAAAAACAAGAAGGTGAAGGTAAAGGATGCCAGAAAGATACTGAGAGAGGAAGAGGCTCAGAATCTCATAGATATGGATCAGGTGACGGATGATGCTCTGGAGAATGCGGAGCAGAACGGGATCATATTCATCGACGAGATCGATAAGATTGCATCAGGCTCCAGCTACAGAAGCGGTGCAGATGTGTCAAGAGAAGGCGTTCAGAGAGATATACTTCCTATCGTGGAAGGCAGCGTAATAAATACCAAGCACGGTCCTGTAAAGACGGATCATATACTGTTCATCGGAGCAGGTGCTTTCCATACCGCAAAGCCTACGGATCTCATTCCTGAGCTTCAGGGACGTTTTCCTATTCGCGTTGAGCTGGAAAATCTGGATAAGGACACCTTTGTAAAAATACTGACGGTTCCGGAAAATGCCATGCTTAAGCAGCATAAGGCACTTCTGGAAACTGAAGGCGTGGGTATCGAGTTTACGGATGAAGCCATCGATGAGATTGCTACAATGGCATATCTCATGAACGAGCAGACTGAAAATATTGGAGCAAGAAGACTTCATACCATTCTTGAAAAGCTTCTTGAGGATATTTCTTTCAACATTCCTGATATGGACGAGGAAAAGATAGTGATAGATCAGGATTACGTAAAGGAAAAGTTTGCGGAGAAGATACATCCTGAGGATATAGACAAATATATTCTGTAAAAGAAAGGAATACTGCATATAACCGTTTATCTATAAGAAACAAGTATGTGATAATAAACTCCATATATACCATGCAATTGTGTGGAATATATGGAGTTTTTTGAAAAGTCAAAAAAATAGTTGTATTGTGGATAAAAACGGTTTATAATATTGTAATACATAGAAGAGTTCAATATATTTAAAATTACTTATAAACGAGGTAGAATAATGGGTGATATATTAACAAAAGTAAGAAAGTTGAACTGGTTATTTCAGGAAAGCTCCACCGGAGCATTTTCATTCGATGAAATGTGCGGCATACTCAGCGATCTCATGGACGCCAACGTGTATGTCGCAAACGTAAGAGGTAAGGTTATAGGTGTCAGCTACAAGATCAAATCCGACAGTGCGACCATATCCGATCCGGAGACAAATATAGAGGTTTTTCCGGGAGAATACAATGAAGAGTTCATGAAGGTGAATGAAACGACTGCCAATATCACAGGTGAGGATGCACTGAAGATATTCAAGTACGATTACGACACATCGGACAAGCTCCACACCATTATCCCTATCATGGGAGGAGGCAGAAGATGGGGAACTCTGATTCTGACCAGATATACGCCTGAGTTTTCAGTTGAGGATCTGGTGCTGGGTGAATACGGCGCAACGGTAATAGGAATGGAGATACAGAGAAAGAAATCTGTGGAAGAGGAAGAGGAGGAAAGGCAGATTGCCATGGTACAGATGGCCATAGGCACCCTTTCATATTCGGAAGTGGAGGCTGTGCAGCAGATCTTCGCAGAGCTGGACGGCAACGAAGGCCTTCTTGTTGCCAGCAAGATAGCTGACAGATCGGGAATCACAAGATCTGTCATCGTAAATGCCCTTAGAAAGCTCGAAAGCGCCGGTGTGATAGAATCAAGATCGCTTGGAATGAAGGGAACAAGGATCAAGATAATCAACTCCAAGTTCAAGGAAGAACTGGGCAAGATGGAAATGTAAAAAGAAAAATGCTTACGATCATATAATGAACCTGGAGCTCCTGCTTTGCATATAATGTGAAGCAGGAACTTATTTTTTGTGTAATTCCGGAGGAAGAGCATGGGAAGATACAGGTCGTACAGAAGGAGCGTTTTTGGGAAAGTACTGCTGGTGCTGGCTGCCGGTGCGCTTATCTGCGGCATCGGTATTCTTGTGTTTACTAAATTTTTCATAGAGCCAAACCTTGAAAGAGTGGCGGGAATGCGTGCCGAGACGGTGGTTTCCAGAACAATAAACAAAGCTCTGGCAGAGCATTTTTCAGGAGCTGATATGCAGGAACAGCTTTTCACGGTGGGAAAGGATGAAAGCGGCGCTATAAACATGGTTCAGGCGGATTCCATGGAGATAAACCGCTTTATGGCAGAGCTTTCCGTCAGGCTCCAGGAAGATTTCAAAAGGATGGAAAAGGAAAGCTACAGCGTTCCGCTGGGGTCTCTGGCAGGAAGCAAGGTGCTGTCTCAGATAGGGCCGAATGTTGATCTCGCCATAATACCCATGAGCATTTCGTCCATGGATTTCAGGACGGAATTCGAGACGGGAGGCATAAATCAGACTAAGTACAAGATATACATAGAGCTGAAGTGCAGGATAAAGGTGCTGGCGCCTTTTTCCTCAAAGCTCATCAACACCGGAAATACCATCCTGGTGGCGGAGGCAGTAATCCTGGGCGATGTGCCAAACAGCTATGTGGAGGTTCCCAAGGAAGATATTTTAGATGTAATAGATGAGTAAAATGTGGTAAAATGAATTTACTATGATTAGATTTGATGAAAACAACGAGATAATAAGAGAAGAAGAATACAGAGCCATACTGGTGGGCCTGCAGCTTAGAGAGGATATAACTCACTCCATGGATGAGCTGGAGGGCCTTGCCGAGGCGGACGGGGTGGAGGTCATAGGAAGAATGATCCAGTCCCTTGAAAAGCCCAACACGGCCACCTTTATAGGAAAAGGCAAGGTGGAGGAACTGGCTCAGATGTGTGCCAATACCGACGCTGATACCGTGATATTCAACGACGAGCTGTCAGGCGTGCAGCTGAGAAATCTTGAGGATGCTGTAGGGGTAAGGGTAATAGACAGAACCATTTTGATACTCGATATCTTTGCAGACAGGGCAACCTCACGAGAAGGAAAGCTGCAGGTGGAGCTGGCGCAGCTTCAGTACAGGATGCCGAGGCTTACAGGCTTCGGAAAGTCGCTGTCTCGTCTGGGAGGCGGCATAGGTACCAGAGGCCCCGGAGAAAAAAAGCTGGAGACCGACAGAAGACATATTGCAGGCAGGATAGACGACATTAAGGCGGAGCTGAAGAAAATCGGGCAAAACAGAGATGTGCAGCGTGCCGGCAGGGAAAAGAGCAATATACCGGTGGTGGCGCTGATAGGTTATACGAATTCAGGAAAGTCGGCGTTGATGAACAAGCTTCTGGAGATGACGGAGAAGGAGGAGAAGAGTGTAAAGGAGCAGGATATGCTTTTCGCAACGCTGGATACACAGCACAGGAAAATATCGCTGGAGCCGGGTGCGGATTTTATCCTGATAGATACCGTAGGCTTTGTCAGCAAGCTTCCTCACAGCCTTGTGGAGGCTTTTAAATCGACGTTGGACGAGGTAAAGTATGCAGATCTGCTGATACATGTGGTGGACGCAGCATATGACGAGAGAGATTTTCAGATCGAGGTCACAGACAACGTGATAAAACAGCTGGGAGCAGGGGCGAAGGAAAAGTTAATGGCGTACAATAAGATGGATATCGCTATGGAAAAGCCTCTCGATGTCAGCAGCAGCGATGCAGTATATATTTCGGCTGCAACGGGAGAGAATATGGATCAGCTGATAAAGAAGATCAAGGAAAGGATTTTCGCGGCAAGAATACATGCCAGACTTCTCATTCCATATGAC
This sequence comes from uncultured Bacillota bacterium, assembly GCA_958448635.1. Lineage (GTDB taxonomy): Bacteria > Bacillota > Clostridia > Peptostreptococcales > Anaerovoracaceae > Lentihominibacter. The sequence goes on from CAUDEQ010000018.1 coordinate 29,356, forward strand.
AAGGGAAGCATCACCTCGTATCTGTGCGAAAATGCGGAGATTATTTCCACTGAATATACTGCGGAGGGAACTCTCATAGAGGGATATTTTTCTGCGGAGGACTATGGAAGGTATGAAAGGTATGGAGCTGTATAAAACGATAAGAACATATGCTGAGGCGACAAACATAATTGAAAAATCGAGATTTATAGCCCATGTAAAGCCTGTGGAGGACAGAGATGAGGCTGAGGTTTTTATTGCGGAAATAAGGGGCAGATATAAGGACGCAACTCACAACGTGCCGGCAATGGTCATCGGCGACAAGTTCCAGATACAGTGGGCCAGTGATGACGGTGAACCACAGGGTACATCGGGGGCTCCCATGGTACAAATGCTGGTAAAGGAAGGAATAACCAACGTAGCCATAGTGGTGACGAGATACTTCGGCGGAATAAAACTGGGAACAGGCGGGCTTGTAAGGGCGTACACAGGAAGCGCCAAGCTGGCTCTCGAAGCCGCAGGCATATGTAGCGTGCGTCAGGTTTGCTCCATGGAGGTGAGAATGGATTATACTCATCTGTCAAAGCTGCAGAATCTGGCCTCCGACAGACTGGAAGCTTCTGAGGAGGCGGACAATGTCCCATTGATGATAGGCGATATACAGTACACAGACAAGGTGACGCTTACGGTCAATACTCTTCCTGAAAAGGCGGAGGACGTTGTAAAGCTCATTGCCAACATTACATCCGGCTCGGCGGAAGTCTTGAGTCAAAAATCTATTACGGAAAAGGTGTAAATAAAGCAAAAATAAATTTAAAAAGTACTTGACATAAATGGCTCTCTGCTGTATAGTTTATAAATGTGTCGAGAAGATAATTTACATGTGGGCGCTTAGCTCAGCTGGGAGAGCACCTGCCTTACAAGCAGGGGGTCATAGGTT
>CAUDEQ010000019.1 GCA_958448635.1 uncultured Bacillota bacterium
GTCTATGAGGATGTGATCCTCGTCTGTAAGCTTTTCCAGATCATCCGAGTCCATGATTTTGATATTTTCATAAACCTGTTCTTCCGAGCTCATACCGCTGAGTATCAAGGTTACCTCAGGCATGGCAGCCAGCCACTTGAAGCTCCATTCTGCAGGAGGCCTCCTTACATCTGCGCTGTCCCAGATGCTCTGTATATCGGGCGGTATGTTGGACGTAAGACGCCCACCCTTGAGAGGCTCCATGATTATGACGCCGAGATCTTTTTCGGAAGCAAGCTGCAGACCCTTTACACCTGCTTGCAGCTCCTTATCCATAAAGTTCAGCTGTATCTGGCAGAAATCCCATGTATATGCATCGAGGACCTCTTGAAACAGCTCATAGGAATCATGAAATGAGAAGCCTATATATCTTATTTTGCCGGCAGCCCTCATTTCTTCAAGAAAGGTGAGGAGCTTCAGCTCCTTGGCGCGTTTCCAGTTATCCTGGCTGACGCTGTGAATGAGGTACATATCGATGCAGTCGACATCCAGCCTTTTCATCTGAATGTTAAACAGCTCTCTCATATGCACTTCATCCTTTGCCAGCCATATGGGCATCTTGTCTGCAAGCAGAACACGTTCTCTGTATCCGTTCTTCAAGGCTTTACCTACGACGATCTCGCTTTTTTCACCATGATATGTGAAGGCCGTGTCCACATAATTTATTCCCGAATCTATCGCCGCTCTGATGATGCGGATGGCTGCAGTCTCATCTACTTCGCCGTTGGTAGTCTCCGGAAATCTCATGGCACCTATTCCCAGTAGGGAAACGTTTTCATTTATTTTCTTAAAAGTTCGGTATCTCATTGCTTAACTCCTCTTATGCCATATGCTATAGTTGATGCTTCGTAATAATACATAGATACATATAAGGATTATACTTGAAGAAGAGCTTGCCTTGCAATCCATAGCGTAAATTATATGGAAAACAATATAACTTTGATATATTAATAAATATACGCAATAAAGCAATAATACGTTAAAGTATAACCGCATCAGAGAGTTGCTAATTTTCAAAAAATAGTGGTATTTTTAGGGGATTTTCGGTATAATTAAGGAACTTGAAATGAATGACTACGATGTGAATAAAAATGCATATAAAAAAATAAATATGCACAGCTGCCTGTTTTGGAAGGAGGCGAGTAATGGCTATTACCATTAACGGAAGAGACCTTACTGTAGAAGAAGTGATAAGAGTATGCAGAGAGGGAGAAAAGGTCTATGTTTCAGAGGAAGCACAGAAAGCAGTAAAGAAGGCAAGAGATTATGTTGAGAAGAAGCTGGATGAAGGTGCGATAATATACGGACTGACAACAGGCTTTGGAAAATTTTCAGACACCTTCGTTTCGAGGGAGGAGACTGCGGAGCTTCAGAGAAACCTCATAATCAGTCATACGTGTGCCATGGGGGAATCGTTGCCGACACATGTGGTGAGGGCTGTCATGCTCCTGAGATGCAATGCTCTGTCAAGAGGTAACTCAGGCATCAGACCGGGGACGCTTAATACTCTGGTGGATATGCTGAACAAGGGTGTACATCCGATAATTCCGGAGAAGGGTTCTTTGGGTGCAAGCGGAGATCTGGCGCCGCTTTCTCACATGGTGCTTACCATGATAGGAGAGGGCAATGCCGAGTACAAGGGCGAAGTGATGCCTGCATCGGAGGCCATGGCAAAGGCGCAGATCAAGACCGTAAGCCTGGCGGCAAAGGAAGGTCTGGCACTGATAAACGGAACTCAGGTCATGACTGCTGTGGGAATAAATGCATTGTACGACACCATGAACCTTGCCAAGGTGGCAGATATTGCGGCAGCCATGACTGCGGAAGCTCTCAACGGAATAAAGAAGGCATACGATCCTAAGGTACATATTCTCAGAGGACATCAGGGACAGATGGATTCGGCAGAAAACATGAGACAACTTCTGGACGGCAGCGAAAATGCAAAGGAAATAAATCCTGACAAAGTACAGGATCCTTATTCTCTCAGATGTGTACCACAGATTCACGGCGCTTCACGAGATGTCATCAAATACGTTTACGATGCTGTCAGCAGGGAAATAAATGCGGTGACGGACAATCCGCTGATATTCCCTGACGAGGATGAAGTAATATCGGGAGGGAATTTCCACGGACAGCCTATGGCACTTGCCTTTGATTTTCTGAAAATGGCAGCAGCTGAGTTTGCCAACGTTTCGGAGAGGAGAAGCGAGCGCCTCATAAACCCTCAGCTTTCAGAAGGGCTGGAGCCTTTCCTTACCAAACACGGCGGAGTATGCTCAGGCTTCATGATAGCTCAGTATGCAGCAGCCTCTATGGTTTCCGAAAATAAGGTATATGCGCACCCTGCATGTGTGGATTCCATACCATCATCAGGAAATCAGGAGGATCATGTGAGTATGGGAACCACGGCGGCCAGAACGGCGGCTATGATAGTCGATAATGCGCAGAAGGTTCTTGGCATAGAGCTCTTTGCAGCCTCTCAAGCCATATGGCTCAGGGGAGAGAAGGGTCTTGCCCCGGCAACTCAGGCAGCATACGATTTCATCAGAAAATCGGTTGAGCCTGTGGACAGAGATATCGTAATGCACTTCGAACTCAATAAGTTCGATGAGATGATAAAGTCAAACAAGATCGTTGAAGCTGTCGAGAAGGCAGCAGGTCAGATCAAGTAAGGAGGCGTACAAAATGTTGGATAATAAAGCTATATCACAGGCTATGACAATCAAGCTAGATAATACCCTTCCGGAATATCCCGCTTTCGTTGAAGGCCTGAGAAGAGCGCCGGACAGAGGCTTCAGGCTCACCAAGGAGCAGACAAGGGTTGCCCTCAAGAATGCGCTGAGATATGTTCCTGAGGAGCTGCATGAAACGTTGGCTCCGGAATTCATGGAAGAGCTTAAAACGTACGGAAGAATATATGCCTACAGATACAGGCCCGAAGGTCGTATCTATGGAAAGCCTATAGATGAATACAAGGGAAAATGCCTTGAAGGGAAGGCATTCCAGGTTATGATAGACAACAATCTTGACTTTGAGATCGCATTGTACCCTTATGAGCTTGTCACATACGGGGAGACAGGACAGCCATGCCAGAACTGGCTTCAGTACAGGCTCATCAAGAAATATCTGGAGGAGCTTACAAGGGATCAGACTCTCGTTATTGAGTCGGGGCACCCTCTCGGCCTGTTCCCGTCAAAGCCTGAGGCTCCGAGAGTTATCATAACCAATGCTCTCATGGTGGGGATGTTCGATAACATCGAGGACTGGGAGGTCGCAGAGGAAATGGGCGTTGCCAATTACGGGCAGATGACGGCAGGAGGTTGGATGTACATCGGACCGCAGGGAATAGTTCACGGTACCTTCAATACCATACTCAATGCAGGAAGAAAGTATCTTGGCGTACCTGAGCAGGGAGATCTTCAGGGATATACCTTCGTCTCCTCCGGTCTTGGCGGAATGTCGGGCGCTCAGCCAAAGGCTGCCAATATAGCCAACGCCGTAGGCATCTTCGCCGAGGTGGACAGATCGAGGATAGAGACAAGACATAAGCAGGGCTGGGTAGATGTCATCTGTGAGGATCTGGATGAGGTATTCAAACTTGCAAAGGAGAAGCTGGAGGCAAAGGAAAGCATATCCATAGCGTACTGGGGAAATATAGTGGACCTTCTTGAAGCGGCAGTGGAAAAGGGCTTCAAGATCGATCTTCTGTCAGACCAGACTTCATGTCACAACGTATACAACGGTGGATACTGCCCTGTGGGGCTGACCTTCCAGAAGAGGACAGAGATGCTTCATAAGGACAGGAAGATGTTCTGCGAAATGGTGGACCACTCGCTGAGGAGACATTATGAGGCTATAAAGAAGCTCACGGGAAAAGGAACGTATTTCTTCGACTATGGGAACTCTTTTATGAAGGCGATGTATGACGCAGGAGTGAAGGAAATTTCAAAGAACGGATACGATGAGAAGGACGGCTTCATATGGCCTTCATATGTAGAGGATATTATGGGGCCGATGCTCTTTGACTATGGATACGGTCCATTCAGATGGGTATGTTTGTCAGGCAAGCCGGAGGATCTTGATGCGACAGATCAGGCGGCCATGGACTGTATAGATCCTGACAGGAGATTCCAGGATAGAGACAACTGGGTATGGATAAGAGATGCCAAGAAGAACAGGATGGTGGTCGGCACCCAGGCGAGAATACTCTATCAGGATGCAGAGGGCAGAACGAGGATCGCACTTAAATTCAACGAAATGGTAAGAGAAGGAAAGATCGGACCGGTGATGTTGGGAAGAGATCATCACGATGTCAGCGGTACCGACTCTCCATTCAGAGAAACCTCCAACATCAAGGACGGCAGCAACGTCATGGCAGATATGGCCACACAGTGCTTTGCAGGAAATGCAGCAAGAGGAATGTCGTTATGCGCACTGCACAACGGTGGCGGCGTAGGCATAGGCAAGGCCATCAATGGAGGCTTCGGACTGGTGCTTGACGGAAGCGAGAGAATAGACAATATAATCAAGTCCGCCATGATGTGGGATGTAATGGGTGGAGTTGCCAGAAGAAACTGGGCAAGAAATGAAAACGCACTGTCAACCTCCGTAGAGTACAACAGGAATTATTCCGGACAGGGTCACATAACCATTCCTTATATAGCAGACGATGATCTCGTCGATGAAGTTGTAGACAGGTTTTTAAAATAAAAGGGCGCTGCCTGCGTGCAGCGAAAAGGGATGAAAAATGAAATTACTTATAAAAAACATCGGCTGTTTGCAGACGCCTACAGGCAGCTACAGTCATAAGGGCAGCAAGCAGGCTCAGAACATCAAGCTGATAGATGCGGCTATAGCCGTCGAGGACGGTATCATCAGAGAAATAACCCAGGGAGGCCGGCTTCCTCAGGGTGAATTCGACAAAGTGATAGATGCTGAAGGTAAGCTGGTCACTCCGGGGCTTGTGGATGGCCACACACATCTGGTATTTGGAGGATACAGGCAGAACGAGATTCCGCTGAAGTTGGAGGGGGCTGATTATCTTGATATTCTCAGAGCCGGAGGAGGCATCCTTGATACTGTGAGAAAAACGAGGGAGGCATCCTTTGAAGAGCTTTACGATAAGAGCGAGGAGTTTCTGGATGAGATGCTTGCGCTGGGCGTCACCACCTGCGAAGCCAAGAGCGGATACGGCCTCGATCCGGAAAATGAGATCAAAATGCTGGAGGTCATAAAGGCTCTTGATGAGAATCATCCGATGGATGTGGCGGCCACGTTTATGGGGGCTCATGCCATCCCTCCTGAATACGAGGGGAGAGGCGATGAGTACATAGATATGCTGTGCGATGAGGTGATACCTGAGGTGAGAAGGCGTGGTCTTGCCCAGTTCTGCGATGTGTTCTGCGAGGACTCGGTATTCGATGCGGAGCAGAGCAGACGGTATCTGGAGGCAGCAAGAAGTCAGGGCTTCGAGCTGAAGATACACGCAGATGAGATTGAGGATATAGGCGGCTCGAAGCTGGCGGGAGAAATGGAAGCCATATCGGCAGAGCATCTTATCGCTGCAGGCGATGAAGGAATGGATTCCATGGCAAAGGGAGGAACATCGGCAATGCTGCTTCCGGCAACATCCTTCTATCTCGGTAAAAATTACGCACCTGCCAAGACGATGATAGAAAAGGGCATCCCTGTATGTATCGCAAGCGATTTTAATCCGGGCTCATGTCCGTCTCTCAATCTGCAGCTGGCAATCAACCTGGGATATCTTAAGTACAGGATGACTCCGGAGGAAATACTGACGGCGGTTACGATTAATCCGGCATGCGCCATCGACAGAGGAGATCTCATAGGAAGTCTGGAAGAAGGCAAGCAGGCTGATATAGTGATATGGAATGCGCCGGATATGGAAATGCTGTGCTATAGATTCGGATCCAATTTGGCTGAGACTGTTATAAAAAAAGGAGAAATAGTTAAATGAAGCTTATAGATTTAAAATTAAAGGAATATCTGGATATACTTCTTTCCGATGCACCGGCTCCGGGCGGCGGCTCGGTGAGCGCTCTGACTGGGGCGCAAGCGGCAGCGCTTATGGGAATGGTATGCGACCTTACCACCGGTAAGGAAAAGTACGCTGATTTTCATGAGACATGCAAGGTCGCCAAGGTCAAGGCAGATCTGCTGTACAGAGGCTTTGCGGAGGGTATAGACAGAGATACCGAGGCATATAATCTCGTTGCGGCGGCATTTAAGATGCCAAAGGATACCGACGAGGAAAAGGCAGCCAGAAGGAAGGCCATAGCCGATGGAACATTGGAGGCCACAAAGGTGCCGTTCAGCGTGATGAAGATGGCAGACGAAGGCCTTGAGTTGGCAAAGAAGCTTACAGGCAGCATCAATCCCAATACGGCCAGTGATCTGGGCGTTGCCGTCCTCAATCTGATAACGTGTATGAAGGGCGCATGGCTCAACGTGAAGATCAACCTCCCCGGCGTCAAGGATGAGGCCCTGGCGGCAGAGTACAGGGAAAAAGGCGAGGCCATGGTGAAGAAGGGGGAGACCCTGGCAGCAGAGCTTTATGCGGAAATCGCAGGGGATCTTTAGAGGTGTTAATATTATAGAAATGCCGCAGCGGACGGCTTTAAAGGAGGAGAAAAATGGCAAAAATTATCGAAAGCATACCTAACATCAGCGAAGGAAGAAACAAAGACATCATAGAGGCATGTGTTGATCAGATAAGAAATACACCGGGCTGTACATTGCTCAACTACTCATCGGATCCGAGCCATAACAGGACGGTAATAACATATATGGGAAGTCCTGAGGGCTGCGAGGAAGCCAGTGTCAAGCTGGCTAAGAAGGCAGTGGAGCTCATCGATCTGACCAAGCATCAGGGAGAGCATCCGAGAATGGGCTGCGTCGACGTAATGCCGTTTGTTCCCATCAAGGAAGCCACCATGGATGAGTGCGTCGAGCTGTCACAGAGAGTAGGAGAACGTATTGCGAAGGAGGCTGATCTTCCTGTATTTCTTTATGAGAAGTCAGCCACGGCACCTCACAGACAGAATCTGGCAAAGGTGAGAAAGGGACAGTTCGAGGGAATGGCTGAAAAGGTAAAGGACCCCGACTGGATCCCTGACTTCGGAGGACAGAGGATACACCCTACAGGCGGAGCTGTATGCGTGGGAGCCAGACCTCCGCTCATCGCCTACAATATCAACCTGGGTACAGACAATCTGGAAATAGCCACCAAGATAGGAAAGATAATAAGAGAATCATCCGGCGGACTTAAATGTGTCAAAGCAATGGGCGTTATGCTGGAAGAGAGAAACATAGCGCAGGTTTCCATAAATATGACGGACTTCACGGTAACTCCTCTTCACAGAGTTACGGAGCTTGTAAGAAACGAGGCGGCAAGATACGGAGTACCTGTCATAGGAACTGAGCTCATCGGTTTGGCGCCGATGCAGGCGCTGTTCGATGCAGCAGAGTATTATCTGCAGATAGAGGATTTCGATCCTGCTGTTCAGGTAATCGAAAACCATCTGCTGTAACCTTCGTATCACAAGGTAAAGGAGCGGTATTGTGTGGAAAAAGGCAATTACAGGCGAAGCGTCGCTGGCAAAGGAAATCACGGATGTTATGCGTGACAGAATCATAAACGGCGAATATGCCATGGGCGAAAAGCTGATAGAGAACAAGCTGGCAGAAGAGCTTAAGGTCAGCAGGACGCCTGTGAGAGATGCCTTCAGGCAGCTGGCAAAGGAGCAGCTGGTGGATTACGTTCCCAATAAGGGCTGCTTTGCCAAGGGCTTCAGCAACAAGGACATGGAGGACATATATGCGGTGAGGAAGGCTGTGGAACAGCTGGCAATAACGTGGGCCATCGAAAATGCCGATGACCGCCAGCTGCTTGAGCTGTCGCAGCAGCTTGAGCTGATGAGCTTCTACACCGAGAATAATTCATACGCCAGGCTGCTGGAGGCCAATGAGGAGTTTCACAACATGATATATCAGATGACCGGCAGCAGATTCATCGTCCAGATATTGAAAACTTATCAGGATTATGTGCATATAGCCAGAAAAAGCACCTTGAAAAAGGAAGAGGATCTTCCGGCAATATACCGTGAACACGAAGCTATATACAAGGCCATCGCAGACAGGAATGTCGCAGAGGCTGAGGCGGCTGTCGGAATTCATATGGATAACACTGCCGGAAGGGCCAGGGAAAGATGGATTGAAAACAATGAGCAGAAGCAGCAGCCGGAAAAATCATGATAAAGAATAATGAATTGAGGAGAGCCTTTTCTTAAACAGAGGGGCTCTTTTTTTCGATTGCACAGCAAAACAACCGTAGAACAACATGATATCAGCACAAACCTGTGTTAAGCTGATATTCAATATTCAATCTTATACATAGGACAGCTCCGGATACGGTAGATTTTGATTCTAGAGGCAAAAGCACCTTAATATATTCTATTGTAAGGAGGTGCTGATATGGAAAACCATAAAGTGACCATCGACAACAGGGTCAAAACGACAATAACCGATATCCTGGAAATAGACAGCTTTGATGAGGCGGAGGTCAGAGCAACGCTGAAGCAGGGTGCGATGATAATCAAGGGGGAAAAGCTCAATATACAGACTCTTGATCTTCAGGAGGGAATCGCCGTGATTGCGGGAACAATAAACTCGCTCATGTACGTCAAAGTGAGGGAAAAGGGTGAGAAGGGAATTTTCGCCAAAATTATGAAATGAACATAGAGCTTACGGAGCTGATAGTAAGTCAGGCGAGAACTCTGGTCGTTATGGCTGCTGCAGGTGTTTTTGTTGAAAGCATGTGGCAGATAAAAAAGCGCATTAAAATCAAAAGATGGATATCGGAGGTTATGTTCTGGGCTGCGGCGGCAGCTGCCATTTCGGCCTTTCTGTATTACTGTGCCTTCGGTAAGTTGTCGATGCATGCAGCGGCAGGCTTTTTGGCAGGCCTCTTATTGTGGAAAAAAATATGCTGTGGTATAATTAAAAAAGTATGGGTAGAAAACGAAGAAGCAGAGAATTTAAAAACAACAGCCGTGTCATCGATATCGAAGAAGCAAGGAAGCAGAGGCTGGAGAAAAGGCGGGCGGAAAGAAAAAAAGAAGAAGAGCGCCTAAAGCGCAGCGCCGGCAAGAATACAAGAGGGAAGATGGCCATCAGAAGAAACCGCAACAGAAGGCGCATTCTGATAGCCATAATTGTCGTGGCAATAGTGGGAGCCATAGGCTTTTCCATATTCAATATCATATCTCTCAAGAGAGAGCAAAGCCAGATGAGAGAACAGCAAGAAGCCTTGGAGAAGGAAAAAGCTCAGATGGAAAAGGAGCTGTCCGAAATAAACGACCCGGAAAATCTGGAAAATCAGGCCAGAGATCAGCTCAGGCTCATCAAGGAAGGCGAGTATCTGTATATTTTCCCTGAAGAGATAACTAAGGCAGGCAAGGATGCCGAGAAGAATGCATCTGAAGAGGAATGATATGAAGATAAAAGAAATAATAGTGGTGGAGGGACGTGATGATACCGACGCCATCAAAAAAAGTGTCGATGCCATCACAATAGAAACACATGGTTATGGTATAACAAAAGCTACCTGGGGATTGATAGAAAAAGCGTACAATGAAAAAGGCATCATAGTATTCACCGATCCCGACCATGCAGGAGAGCAGATCAGAAGAAGGATAATGGAAAAATTTCCTGATGCCAAGGAGGCTTTTCTGGACAGAAGAGCAGCGGCAAAGGATGGAGATGTCGGCATAGAAAACGCCGCCCCTGAGGACATACGAAGGGCATTGGAAAAGGCACGATGCTCAGTGGAAAAGGGAGGAGAAACCTTCACCATGGACGATATGATGACGGCAGGCCTTGTAGGACAGGCAGATTCCTCTCAGAAAAGAGACAAACTGGGAAAGACTCTGGGAATCGGATACGGCAACGGGAAAATTTTTTTACAGAGGCTGAACAAGTTCGGAGTTTCGCGAGCGGAATTTGAAAGAGCCCTGCAGGAGATATAAATGAAATTATACGCACCGTCAACGATACAGGCAATCAAGGAGAAGCACAACTTTCAGCTTTCCAGAAGCCTGGGACAGAATTTCATAACCGATAAAAACGTCATAGAAGAAATCGTAAGGGGCGCAGGCGTCAGCGAGAAGGATCTGGTAATAGAAATAGGTCCGGGAATAGGAGTACTCACCGCAGAGGCGGCAGAGGCGGCGGCAAAGGTTGTGGCTGTGGAGATCGACAGAAAGCTTATTCCCATACTGGCTGAAACGCTGCAGGAGTATGATAACGTCAGGATAATAAATCGTGATATCCTCAAGACCGACATAAATGACGTCATATGCGAGGAAAGGGCTCAGGGCAGCTTTTCCGGAGACGTGAAGATAATGGGCAATCTGCCTTACTATATTACGACGCCAATCATCATGAATCTTCTTGAAAGCGGCGTTGAAGCCGAAAGCATCACCATCATGATGCAGAAGGAGGTTGCAGACAGGATAAAAGCGGAGCCGGGCAATAAGATATACGGAGCGATTTCTGTCGCTGTGCAGTATTACTGCCGGGTGGAGCAGGTGATATCGGTTTCAAAAGAGGTATTCGTGCCAAAGCCCAAGGTGGACTCTGCCGTGCTGAAGCTTGTTATCAGAAAAGAAAGACCTGTGGAGATCGAGGACGAAAAGTGCTTTTTTGCATGTATTAAAGCAGGCTTCGGGCAGCGGAGAAAAACGCTTCTTAATTCACTTACGGGGGTATGTGGCCTCAACAAAGACGAAGTAAAAGAGGTTCTTGCGGATGCAGGCATAGACCCTGTAAGGCGTGCTGAAACTCTCGACATGAAGGAATTCGCCGCCATTGCCAATGGCGTGACGGAACGTGGCAGGAGATGGAGATAACGAGATGGAAAAAGCAAAGGCATTCTGCAATAAGTATCTGAAAAATCATATAGTGGTCATAGCAGTACTGGCGTTTCTTCTGGTATTAATAATAGAAACGCTGGGCAGACACTCCCTTATACAGTCAGTCGCCTTCATGGTGCAGCATCCACTGGTTTACCTGTGCAATATGGTGTTGGTGTTTGCGCTGCTTTCATTTTCGTTGCTTTTCAGGCGGCGGATATTCGTAACGGTGCTGATATCGCTGGTGTGGCTGGCGCTGGGTATAGTAAACGGTATTATTCTCAGCAACAGAATGACACCGTTTACAGTAAAGGATTTGAGCAATATAGAAGAAGCTATCGCCATAGTGGAGAACTATTTCTCTCCGGGAACGGTGATCGCTGCCATAATAGTGGTGGCTGTTCTGGCACTGGGAATACTTATCCTATTCAGAAAAGCACCGAAGAAAAAGGAAAAGGTAAATTACAAGAAAACAGGTGCGGCGGTGCTTATCATATTGGTAGGAACCTTTGGTATAATTCAGCTGGGAATGAAGACAGGTATACTGGACACGTTCTTCGGCAACCTGGCATACGGTTACCGTGACAACGGAGTATGCTACAGCTTCCTGGTAACGTGGATGGATACCGGAATAGACAAGCCGGTGGATTATTCGGCGGATACGATGAAGAAGATCTTCGATGATGGGGAGCTGGGAAATGACGGCATATATACTCCGGGAGAGGATGACGATACGGATGTGTCGGAAACTCCCAACATCATATTCCTGCAGTTGGAATCATTCTTTGATCCATATCATGTAAAGGGTCTGGAATTTTCTCAGGACCCCATAGTGAACTTCAGAAGTCTGATGAAGGAATATTCGTCGGGATACCTGACGGTGCCGTCGGTGGGAGCGGGAACCGCCAACGTTGAGTTTGAGGTGATGACGGGAATAAGCGCCAAGTTTTTCGGGCCGGGAGAATATCCGTACAAGAGCGTACTCAAGGAAAAAACGTGTGAGACCACGGCTTATGACCTGAAACAGCTGGGATATTCAACTCATGCCATTCACAATCACAGAGGAGCGTTTTACTATAGAAACGTCGTGTTTGCCAACATGGGCTTCGATACATTCACATGCCTGGAGTACATGAACAATGTGATGAAGACGCCTAGAAACTGGGCTAAGGACGGTATACTTACGGAACAGATACTGAACGCCCTTGACAGCACAGAAAATCAGGATTATATATACACGATTTCAGTACAGGGCCATGGAAAGTATCCTGACGAGCAGGTATTTGAAAATCCTGTGATTACATGTGATAAGGCCGATACGGAAGAACAGAAATGGGCATATGAATATTATGTGAATCAGATATATGAGATGGATCTGTTCATAAAGGAGCTTACGGAGGTTCTGGAAGGGTATGATGAGGATATAGTGCTGATAATGTACGGGGATCATCTGCCGGCGCTCAATATGGAGGAAGAAGATCTAACGACAGGCGATCTCTATGCGTCTCAGTATGTAATATGGGATAACTTCGGAATGGAGAAAAAGGACGTTGATCTGACGGCATATGAGCTGACAGCGGAGGTGCTGGACAGACTTGATATCTCGGTGGGAATGATAACCAAGTATCAGCAAAATCACAAGGGAGATAATGACTTCCTGGTAAACCTTGAAGCTCTGGGCTACGATATGCTCTACGGCAAGGAATATATTTACGGCGAGAAAAATCCTTTCAAGGTGACTGACCTGAAGATGGGCGTTAAGACCATAAAGGTAGACGAGGTGGTACAGATCGGAGAGGATTACTATATAAAGGGACAGAACTTTACTGAATACAGCAAGATTTCCCTTGACGGCAAAATACTTGATACGGTGTACCTGGGACCTACGATACTGGCGCTGAAGGATGATGTGGATCCTGAAGACGCAGGAAGGATGAAGGTCAGCCAGGTGGAGAAAAACGAAAAGATACTCAGCACGACGGAATAGCGGAGAGTATCACAGATGAAGATGGCAATGATGACGAGACAACTGCACCGATATGCGGTTGTCTCTTTAACTAAGGAGAGGTTTAAGAAAGGAAAAACGTATGAAGATAAAGGTGCCGACACTTGAGACGGAGAGAATGATATTGAGGATGTGGCGTAAAAAGGATGCACCGGAGCTTTATGAATACGCCAAGAACCCCAACGTAGGTCCCCATGCCGGCTGGAAGCCCCACGAATCGATAAATGAATCCAGGATGATAATTTCGCAGATTTTTCTGACCAATATGTGTTGGGCAATTCAGGACAGGGAAACGGGAAAAATCATCGGAAGCATAGGACTGGAGGAGGACAAGTTCAGACCTGATGTGAAGAGCAAAGAGCTGGGTTATTCGCTGGCAGAGGATTACTGGGGACGTGGGCTGATGACTGAAGCTGCCGGGAGAATCATAAGATATGCCTTCGATGAGCTGAAGCTGGACGTGCTGATGATAAGAACGGGAGAAAGCAATATCAGAAGTCAGAGGGTCATTGAAAAATGCGGATTTGAGTATGAAGGCACTCTGCGCAGGACGTATCGAATATACGATGGCAGCATTAGAGAGGTGAGGTGCTATTCCATGCTCAGCGAAGAATACAGACGTCTTATAGAGGAAGGGAGGCTATAGGATACGAATGTTAAGTTTGTTAGTAAAAACAAAATTTATGAAAAATATTTGTTAAAAGTTCATAAAAAATTTCAAAAAACCTATTGACATAAATACGCCCTTGATGTAGTCTAAAACAAGACATTTCAAGGGCTTTGCTTTTGAGGTGTAAATAAATATACTAGGAGCGTTAAAATGACCAAGAGATTAAACGAAGCAGTAGAGATAAGATGGCATGGCAGAGGCGGTCAGGGTGCCAAGACAGCATGCCTTCTTCTGGCAGATGTAGCCTTCAGTTCCGGTAAGCATGTACAGGGCTTTCCTGAATACGGCCCTGAGAGAATGGGTGCGCCCATTACTGCTTACAATCGAATTACAGACGAGCACTGTAAGGTCCATTCCAATATATATACGCCGGATTATGTAGTCGTTGTAGATGAAACTCTATTGAAATCGGTGGACGTGACAAAGGGCCTCAAGGAGAACGGGGCGCTTATCATCAACAGCAAGAAGGAGCCTGAGGAGATAAGATCTCACCTCAACGGATATAAGGGGAAGGTATGCGTCGTGGACGCCGAGAGGATATCCATGGAAACGCTGGGAAGAAACTTCCCGAACACGCCTATGCTGGCTGCTGTTGTCAAGGTCAGCAATGTCATAGACAAGGATAAGTTCATCAAGGACATGAGGGAATCCTTCGAGCATAAGTTTGCAACAAAGGAGAATGTCATCGAGGGAAACATGAAGGCATTAGTTAAATCCATGGAAGAAGTGAAGGTAGGATAATGAAAACGAGAGCAAAGGATATAAATGAAAAGATAACGTGGCAGGAGGTCACAACAGGCGCAGAAATATACGAGCCGGCTACATCGCTGCTGGTAGATACAGGCGACTGGCGTGTTATGAAGCCGATGTTTCTGGAAGACAAATGCAAGCACTGCATGCTCTGCATACCGTTTTGCCCTGACAGCTCCATACCTGTAAAGGATGGAAAAAGAGAAGATTTTGATTTTATGCACTGTAAGGGCTGCGGTATATGCGTCAAGGTATGCCCGTTCGGCGCAATAGATTTCGTAAAGGAGGAAAAGTAAATGGCGAAGACAGACAGAATGTCCGGCAATGAAGCTGTGGCAATGGCTATGAAGCAGATAAATCCGGACGTAATGGGAGCCTTTCCGATAACGCCTTCCACGGAAATACCTCAGTATTTCTCACAGTACATAGCAGATGGTGAGGTCGATACGGAGTTTGTGGCAGTGGAGTCAGAGCATAGCGCCATGTCGGTATGCATAGGAGCGTCGGCTGCAGGGGCAAGGGCAATTACAGCAACGTCATCGGCAGGACTGGCGTACATGTGGGAGCTGTTGTATGTGGCAGCATCGGCAAGATTGCCTATTACCATGGCGGTGGTAAACAGAGCGCTTACAGGTCCGATAAACATCAACAATGACCATTCCGATTCCATGGGGGCCAGGGATTCGGGCTGGATACAGATATATGCGGAAACGAATCAGGAGGTCTATGACAACTATATACAGGCGATGCCTATATCGGAGACCATAAGACTTCCTATCATGATATGTCAGGATGGCTTCATCACCAGCCACGGAGTTTCGAATATTGAGCTGATGGAGGACGATGAGGTGAAGGGCTTTGTGGGAGAATACAAGCCTGAAAACTACCTGCTGAAGCATGAAAATCCGTTGGCAGTAGGCCCTTACGGAATTTCGCCTTATTATATGGAAGTGAAGCGTTCACAGGCTCAGGCGATGAAGGATGCCATGCCGATAATCCTTGACGTGGCAAACAGATTCGAGAAACTGACTGGACGTAAATACGGATTCTTTGAAGAATATATGATGGACGATGCAGAAGTGGCACTGGTGGTAATCGGCTCATCTGCAGGAACAGGAAAGGAAGCTGTCGACAGGCTCAGAGCCGAGGGTAAAAAGGTCGGACTAATCAAGTTGAGAGTCTTCAGGCCATTCCCTAGAGCACAGCTGGCAGAAGCAATGTGCAAGGTAAAGGCAGTTGCCATCATGGACAAGGCTGAAAGCTTTTCCAACAGCGGCGGGCCGCTTTTCAACGAGGCGAGAAATTCCCTATACGATCTGCCGGATAAGCCTTATGCCATCAACTACATATACGGTCTCGGAGGAAGGGACATCACCGTTGAGGATTACTACGAGATATACAACGACCTCTTCATAATAAATGAGACGGATGATCCGGGCGACGTATACAGATATGTAGGAGTAAGAGATTCACGTTACGAGGAAGGCGACTTCGACCACAGAAAGGCGTAGACGTTTTCCGAAAAGGCTCGGGCCGATTTGCGGATAAGGAGTACAGCACAGGAGTGCAGGAGCGGAAGAGCATAAACCGCCATGCAATAGGGCAGAGCGCAGGAAAGGAAAAAATAAGGAGAAACACTATGGCATATAGTTTGAAAAAAGAAGTGGAAAAACCGGAGCGCCTTGCAGGCGGGCACAGATTATGTGCCGGATGCGGCGCCGGAGTGGCTGTAAGAGGCGTGCTTAGAGCTTTGAAGCCGGAGGACAAGGCGGTGGTTACCAATGCCACAAGCTGCCTGGAGGTTTCGACATTCATATATCCTCATACAGCATATTATGACAGCTACATACATACGGCATTTGCCAACGGTGCAGCGACGATGTCGGGAGTGGAAGCTGCATATAAGGCTCTTAAAAAGAGAAACAAGGTGGAGGACACCTTTAAGTTCATCGCCTTCGGAGGAGACGGCGGCACATATGATATAGGTATCCAGTCTCTGTCGGGAGCGATGGAGAGAGGGCATGATATGGTATACGTATGCTATGACAACGAAGCATACATGAATACAGGTATTCAGCGTTCATCATCTACGCCGAGATTCGCAGACGCTACGACGTCGCCGGCAGGTGAGACGATACCGGGAAAGATCCAGAACAAGAAGGATCTTACGGCGATAATCGCTGCCCATAATATCCCGTATGCTGCCCAGACCACATTTATAGGCAATTTCAAGGATCTTCATGAAAAGGCGTACAAGGCAATTTACACAGAGGGACCTTGCTTCCTCAACGTTCTGGCTCCGTGTCCTCGTGGCTGGAGATACGAGACGGAGGATCTGGCTGAAATATGTCAGCTGGCGGTGGATACATGCGTATGGCCGATGTACGAGATCGTGGAAGGCGAGTGGCACATCACATACGAGCCTAAAAAGAAGCTGCCGGTGGAGGAGTTCCTCAGAAAACAGGGAAGATTCAACCACATGTTCAAAAAAGGACATGAGTGGATGATCGAAGAAACGCAGAAGTATGTTGACGATCAGTGGGAAAAACTGCTGGCAAAATGCAAGTAATCGCACCACATCGAGGAGTCAAGGCTTCTTTGTAAATACCGGCGGACGAAGCATAAGCATCGTCCGCTTTTGCCGTGCGAAAGAATACCGGGCATGATGCATGAATCGGTTGCGTTTATATGCAAACAGGAGTAAAATAGTATTACATTTAAGGTGAAAGAGGACAAGTATTATGACAAAAAAAATCATGTTAGGAAATGAAGCCTTTGCCAGAGGTGCCTATGAAGCCGACGTAAAAGTGGTATCTTCATATCCGGGAACGCCGAGTACCGAGGTTACTGAAAATGCTGCCAAATATGACGGTATCCATGTTGAGTGGGCGCCAAATGAAAAGGTTGGAGTAGAGGTTGCGGTAGGAGCCTCTGTCGGTGGTGTTCGTTCCCTGTCCTGTATGAAGCATGTAGGACTTAATGTTGCGGCAGACCCGTTTTTCACTGCGGCATATACAGGAGTAACGGGGGGAGCCGTTATACTGGTGGCAGATGATAACGGATGCCATTCCAGTCAGAACGAGCAGGATTCCAGATATTACGGAAAGAGCGCAGGAGTGCCTGTGCTGGAGCCTGCCAACGCACAGGAGTGCAAGGACTACATAAAGCTGGCATACGATATAAGTGAAAAATACGATACAGTGGTGCTGCTCAGATCCAATACGAGGATATCTCATTCAAGAGGAATAGTGGAGTTGGGAGAAAAGACGGAAAAAGAGCGCATCCCGTATGTGAAGAATATGCAGAAGTACGTGGCAATGCCTGCCATGGCAAAGAAGCTCCACATTGTTCAGGAGAAGAGAATGAATCAGATTGCTGAGGACTCCTATGACATGGAGTTCAACGGCATCAGACTCAATACAATAGAAATGAACGATCCGTCCGTAGGCATAATCACCAGCGGCATATGCTATCAGTATGTCAAGGAAGCGCTTCCTGAAGCCAGCATACTCAAGATGGGTCTCATCAACCCGCTTCCTGTGAAGCTGATAAAGGAATTCGCATCGAAGGTTGACAAGCTGTACATGATCGAAGAGGGAGACCCTGTCATCGAGGATCAGCTGAAGGCAGCAGGTGTGGAATTCGACGGCGGAAAGGATATGTTCACCATACAGGGCGAGTACAGCGCCAACATGATAAGAAAAGCCTTCGGCAAGCCTGTTGCCGAGACGGCTTCAATAGAAGCTGCGCCGGGCAGACCTCCGCTTCTTTGCGCAGGATGTCCTCACAGAGGCCTTTTCCATATACTCAATAAGCTGAAGAAGACGGTCATGGGAGATATCGGCTGCTATACTCTGGCATCATTGCCGCCTACATCAGCCATGGATACTTGTCTGTGCATGGGAGCCTCCATTTCCATGGCTCACGGCTTCGAAATGGCAACGGGAAGCAGCAAGGATCATGTTGCCGTTCTGGGAGACTCCACGTTCTTCCATTCCGGAATCACGGGGCTCATCAACATGAACTATAACGGAGCCAAGGGAACCGTAATAATCCTGGACAACAGGATCACGGGAATGACAGGTCATCAGCAGAACCCTGCATCGGGAAAGAACGCCAGAGGCGAGGAAGCCCCTGCGATAGATATAGCTGAGCTTTGCAGAGCATGCGGCGTTAAAAATGTCGTAGAGGTGGACCCTTTTGATCTTGACGCTGTTGAGAAGGCTGTCAAGGAAGAGACCGCCAGAGAAGAGCTCAGCGTCATCATCACCAAGAGAGCCTGCGCTTTAATCGTAAAGCAGCCGGACGTACCTTATGTGGTGACGGACAGATGCAAGAACTGCAAGATGTGCATGAAGATAGGCTGTCCTGCCATCGAAGAGAAGGACGGAAGACCGTATATCGTGCCTGACAGATGCGTAGGCTGCGAGCTTTGCGAAACGGTATGTCCGTTTGATGCCATAGAAATCACAGAAGAAGCAAAGGGGGCAAAGTAAATGACTAAAACGAATATTCTGATCGTCGGAGTGGGCGGACAGGGAACTCTCCTTGCCAGCGTGCTTCTGGGAAACCTTGCCCTTGACAAGGATTATGACGTGAAGCTCAGCGAGGTACACGGCATGGCTCAGAGAGGCGGAAGCGTTGTGACGCATGTGAAGATAAATGAAGAGGGAGTTAAGTCTCCGCTCATCGAAGAGGGCGATGCTGACGTTATCATAGCTTTTGAGGAGCTTGAGGCGTACAGATGGCTTCCGTACCTGAAGAAGGGCGGAATGATGTTTGTCAACACACAGCAGTGGCTGCCTATGCCTGTAGTCATGGGGCAGGCGGATTATCCCGACAATATAATGGAAACCCTCGAAAAGAATGCCGGAAGCGTCAAGGCCTTCAATGCGCTTGAGATTGCAGAGAGCTGCGGATCTGTGAAAGCGGTGAATGTCGTGCTTCTGGGGGCAGCTTCAAAATGCCTGCCATTTGAAGAAAAAGCGTGGATAAAGGTGATAGAAGAGAATGTGAAGCCTAAATTTGTCGAGCTGAATAAAAAAGCTTTTGAAATGGGGAGAAACGCATAAACGAACATAAATAAGAACGAAAGGAAATACATAGCATGATTTGGAACAAGGAAATGGAATGTGCGGATCGAGATACGATGCGTGCATTGCAGCTGGAAAAGTTACAGAAGACGGTTAAGCACGGATACGACAACGTGCCGCACTACAAGGAAGCCTTTGATAAAGCCGGAGTTAAGCCGGAGGATATAAAGAGCCTTGAGGATATAAGGAAGCTGCCGTTTATTACTAAGGAAAATCTGGCAGCCAACTATCCAACAGGTCTGTTTGCCGTACCGAAGGAGGATATCGTAAGAATCCACGCTTCCTCAGGTACTACGGGAAAGCCTAAGGTCGTTGGATATACCAGAGGAGATCTGGAAATGTGGGGAGAATGTGTGGCAAGAGGTCTGACCATGGCGGGAGCAGACAAAAACTCGGTGGTTCAGGTGGCATACGGATACGGTCTTTTCACAGGAGGTCTGGGAGCGCACATCGGTGCAGAGACCATGGGTGCGATGGTAATTCCTATGAGCAGCGGAAACACTCAGAAGCAGATAATGTTCCTGCAGGATCTGAAGAGCACGGTGCTTTGCTGTACTCCTTCGTATGCGCTTACCATTGCTGAGCAGGTGGAAAAGGCAGGGTTGGTTCCCGGCAAGGATATCCATCTGAAGGCAGGCGTATTCGGCGCTGAGCCATGGACGCAGGCCATGAGAGACAGCATCGAAAGCAAGCTGGGAATAAAGGCTCACGACATCTACGGTCTTTCGGAAATAATGGGGCCGGGAGTATCCATGAGCTGCCGGTACAACTGCGGCATGCATGTTCAGGAGGACTACTTCTATGTTGAAGTTGTTGATCCTGATACGCTGGAGCCTGTTGCCGACGGAGAAAAGGGCGAACTGGTAATAACAACCCTTGGCAAGGAGGGTATGCCTCTGATAAGATATAGAACGAGAGATATATGCTATCTGATGAGAGAAAAATGTGAATGCGGTAGAACGACTGTAAGAATGAGCCGCGTATTCGGCAGAACAGACGACATGCTCATCATCAGAGGAGTAAACGTATTCCCTTCACAGGTGGAAACGGTTATCGCCAAGTTCAGCGAGCTTACTGTGAACTACAAGCTCTATGTAGGAAGAGAAAACAATACGGACACCTTCGAGTTGGCAGTGGAGCTGGCAGAGGGACTGGAAATAGAAGATATCGCATTTGTTGAAAATCTCAGGAAGAGAATAGATCACGAAATGAGAGATATGCTGGGCATAGGCTGCAAGATAACGCTTCTTAACGAAGGGACATTGCCTAGAAGTGAAGGTAAAGCAGTGAGAGTTGAAGATACGAGAAAGCTTTGATGCTTTATCGTCAGGAGGTGAATGATGTTGGTTAAACAGGTATCTATTTTTGTAGAAAACACGACAGGAAGGCTTGCGGACATCACAGGTGTTCTGGCAGATCACAATATCGATTTGAAGGCAAGTACCATCGCAGATGCAGCTGATTTCGGAATCTTGAGATGTATCGTAGAGGATTCCGAGGCTGTGAAGAAAATACTCAACGAGAACGGCTTCAATGCGAGTATTTCAGAGGTTATAGCAGTATCCTTGGAAAACAAGGCAGGCGGATTTCACAAGGTGCTGAAGATCCTGGCAGACGATAAGGTGGGGGTAAAATACATCTATTCCACCATCAAGTCGGCGGAGGGAGAGGCAGTTATCATGCTGAAGGCCGATGATAACGACAAGGCTGTAAAGGTTCTTAAGGCAAATGGTATAAAGCTTGTTTCCATTGATGATGTGAAGTAAAGGGATATAAAGCAATGAGGTCCACCAAGAAAAAAAAGAAAAAGAAGAATCCCATGGGATTGGGAAGAAAAATAATACTGGTTTTATGCATTATCGTTTTCGTGGGCTCTGCCGGTGTATTATTGGATTATGTCATCAACGGCATGAGGGAAGAGAGCGCTTTGAATGATCTGGCTAATATGAAGATGAGCGGAGAAGAGCTGGTTACAGACAAGGGCACCGTGGTGGCGGAATACTCCAAGCTGTATCAGGCCAATAACGATATAATCGGCTGGATCAAGATAAACGGGACGAAGGTGGATTATCCTGTGATGCAGACTCAGGATGACCCCGAATATTACATTCGACGTGGATTTGACAAGGAATCCACCAGCTCCGGAACACCTTTCATGGATGCTGCCAGTGATATTTTCATACCGACGTCCAATTTCATGATATACGGGCACAATATGAAAAACGGCACCATGTTCCATGATATCTTGAAATATGAAAGCAAGGATTTCTATAAGGAGCATAAGAAAATCAAATTCGATACCATATACAAAGGCGGCCAGGGTACATATGAGGTTATTGCAGCCGGATATACTCAGATATATCCGAAGGACTCGGATAAGTTCAAGTACTATCAATACGCAGGAATAACCACAGAGTCTGAGTTCAATGAGTTTATAAGGGGCGTCAGAAGCCTGACACCGTATAAAATGGACGGAACTGCCGAATATGGCGATCAGCTCATTACGCTGTCAACATGTGCTTACCATGTAGATGAAGGAAGATTTTTCGTCGTTGCCAAGAGGGTGGATGCCAAGCAGGTGAAGCCGCAGTAGGAGACTGTATTGACATGATGAAAACGACAGCTCATGAGCAGCCGGTACAGCTAAGCGAATAGACATAAAAAGCGATATAACATGATCGGAGATAAAATCTCTGATGCAAAAGAGAAGAGAAAAGCAGACATACGGAAAATGTACGTCTGCTTTTTTGATGAAAATTTTTCAGCTCTCTATTGACTTATGAATAATAATTGATATAATAATGATATCAAAATAATATCATATTCATTTATTGGAAGAAACATCGCAAAACAGGAGGTATAGGATGGTAAGAGAATCGAATGTAGAAAGGAAGAATATCACTGAAAGGGAACTCAGGCCAATGTCGGGCCTGGGGATGCTGATACTGGGTATCCTGGGAATAATAATATGCATCGTTCTGTTGATCATGGGAGGATTTCTTATGGACAGCGGTGGTGTGCTTCCGGTAGTGATGCTGGGAGTCGGCATCATAGGATGTGTGCTGATCCCGTTTGTGTTCTGCGGGCTCAAGATAGTAAATCCCAATGAAGCCCTTGTTCTGACGTTGTTCGGTAAATATCACGGAACCATAAAGAAGGACGGCTTTTACTTTGTCAACCCCTTTGCCACAGCCTTTAATCCCACAGCAGGAGTGGTTGAGGAGCCGGCTGAAAGCATCAACATCATGGAGAACAAGAAGAAAGGCATAACCGGCAAGAAGACTACAAGCAAAAAGGTTTCCACAAAGACGATGACCCTCAACAATGCTCAGCAGAAGGTCAACGATGTACAGGGAAATCCTATAATAATCGGTTCAGTAGTAATATGGAGGGTGACAGACCCTACCAAAGCAGTGTTCAACGTTGAGAACTATTTTGAATATCTGTCGATACAGTGCGATTCCACCATAAGAAATACGGCAAGGCTGTATCCGTACGACAATATGGAGGGAGACGATGACGAAATGACCTTGAGAGGTTCAAGCCTTGAAATCGCAGAAAAGATGAAGGCGGAGCTTCAGGATAAGACGGACGATGCCGGAATAGAGATCATGGAGGTAAGGATAACGCATCTGGCATATTCGGAGGAAATCGCAGCTGCAATGCTGAAAAGACAGCAGGCATCGGCAACCATAGCCGCCAGAGAACAGATCGTCGAAGGCGCTGTAGGCATGGTGAAAATGGCTCTTGAAAGACTTGAGGATGATGAGCTTATCGTTCTTGATGATGAAAGAAAGGCCGCGATGGTATCAAATCTGCTGGTGGTTCTCTGCGGAGACAGGGAAGCCCAGCCTGTGGTCAACAGCGGAAGCATTTATTAACAGGTGTGCATGTACGATGCAGCATGGCCGATTGAGAAATAATATATTCGTAGAAAATGTAAAGTGAGGTGCTGATGTGGCAGAGGATTTGAATAAAAAAGAAGAGCAGCTGCAGCAGCGGCTTGAAAAGCTCAAGGCCATGGAGGAGGAAATAAAGAAGAAGGAGAAGGCCATCAAGGAAAAGTCCAAGAAGCAGATGATCCTCAGACTTTCTCCCGCTCTGTGGAATGAGATAGCTGAATGGGCGGAGGCTGATTTCAGATCTATCAACGGTCAGGTGGAATACCTGCTGAGCGAATGTGTGAGAGAAAGAAAAAAGGGGAAGAAATAGAATAAATACAAAACGAGCCTGTGCAGTAGCCCTGCACAGGCTCGTTTTTATATAAGTCGGTTATTTCATTACGGCTCCCTTTGCGGAGGAGTCAACGTTTCTCATGTATCTTACGAGCCAGCCGCTTGTAACGTTTGGAGGCGGCGCAACGTAGGATTCGCGACGCTTTGCGAATTCTTCGTCGGATACCTTGGCGTTGATGCTGGCGTTAGGAATATCTATTTCTATGATATCGCCCTCCTGCAGGAGTCCGATGTTGCCGCCGGCAGCTGCCTCAGGGCAGACATGGCCTATGGATGCGCCTCTGCTGGCGCCGCTGAAGCGACCGTCTGTAATGAGCGCTACGGTTTTGTCCAGCTTCATACCGGCAAGTGCGCTGGTAGGATTGAGCATTTCTCTCATTCCCGGACCGCCCTTAGGGCCTTCGTATCTGATAACCACCACATCGCCGTCTACGATCTTGCCGTCATAGATGGCAGCGATGGCGTCCTCCTCGCAGTCGAAGACTCTGGCAGGGCCGCTGTGGGCCAGCATTTCAGGAGCAACGGCGCTTCTCTTTACCACGCAGCCCTCCTGGGCGATATTGCCCCACATAACTGCGATGCCGCCCGTCTCGCTGTACGGATCGTCGATGGGGCGAATGGTATTGTAATCCTTGACATATGCATTGCCGATATTTTCGCCCACCGTCTTGCCTGTGGCGGTGATGAGGCTCTTATCGATGAGTCCCTTCTTGTCCAGCTCGCTGAATACGGCCATGAGACCTCCCGCATTGTTGAGGTCGTGCATATGTGTGCCGCCGGCAGGAGCCAGATGACAGAGGTTAGGCACCTTGGCGCTGAACTGATTGAAGATCTCCATGTTCAGCTCAACTCCGGCTTCGTTGGCGATGGCCAGAAGATGAAGCACGCTGTTGGAGGAACAGCCCAGAGCCATGTCGCATGCCAGGGCGTTTCTCAGAGATTTTTCATTGATAATATCACGAGCCTTTATATCCTTCTCCACCAGATTCATTATTGCCATTCCCGCATGCTTTGCAAGTCTGATACGACCGCTGTCAACTGCCGGGATGGTACCGTTGCCGGGCAGAGCGATGCCTACGGCTTCCGACAGACAGTTCATGCTGTTGGCGGTGTACATGCCGGAGCATGAGCCGCAGCCGGGGCATACGTTTTCTTCGTATTCGATGAGCTCGGCATCGTCGATGATGTCGGCCTTTCTTGCGCCTACGGCTTCAAATATCTTGGAAAGGCTGGTTTCCTCGCCTTTTACGAGGCCGCTCATCATAGGTCCGCCGGAGCATACTACAGCAGGTATGTTGAGTCTTACAGCGGCCATTATCATTCCGGGAACGATCTTGTCGCAGTTGGGAACGAGGACGAGGCCGTCAAACTGGTGAGCCATTGCCATGGTTTCCACGCTGTCGGCGATGAGCTCGCGGCTTGCCAGCGAATACTTCATGCCTATATGACCCATGGCGATACCGTCGCATACGCCTATGGCAGGAACCTCTATAGGAGTACCGCCTGCCATCCTTACGCCGGCCTTTACAGCCTCTGCCACCTTATCAAGATGAACATGGCCCGGAACTATTTCGCTTTTAGCTGAAACTACGCCGATGAGAGGCCTTTCCAGCTCTTCCTTGGTATATCCCATGGCATAGAAAAGGCTTCTTGCAGGAGCCCTTTCCATACCCTTGGTTACATTGTCACTTCTCATTTTATGATCCTCTGTACCTTCTGATTTATTTCTTTAACCAGCTCATCATCTTTCTCAGCTCTGCGCCTACCTTGCACAGCAGATGGGAGGCTTCAACTCTTCTTGTTGCAAGGAATCTTGCCTTACCGCCGGCATTGAATTCCTGAATGAATTCGCTGGCGAATGTGCCGTCCTGAATTTCGGACAGAACCTTCTTCATTTCTTTTCTGGTATCTTCTGTGATTATTCTTCTGCCTGTTCTGTAGTCACCGTATTCAGCTGTGTTGGAGATGGAATATCTCATCTTGTCAAATCCGCCTTCGTTGATGAGGTCAACGATGAGCTTCATTTCATGGATACATTCGAAGTAAGCCATCTCAGGTTCATAACCGGCTTCTACCAGTGTATCGAATCCGGCCTTCATCAGCTCTGTAACACCGCCGCAGAGAACAGCCTGCTCACCGAAGAGGTCTGTTTCAGTTTCTTCCTTGAATGTAGTTTCCAGTATTCCTGCACGACCTGCACCGATTCCGGAAGCATATGCGAGAGCATAGTCCTTGGCCTTGCCGGAAGCGTCCTGGTATACTGCGATAAGTGAAGGAACGCCTTTTCCCTCCAGGTACTGGCTTCTTACTGTGTGGCCGGGGCCCTTAGGAGCGATCATGATTACATCGAGATCAGCAGCCGGCTGGATCTGGTTGTAATGGATGTTGAAGCCGTGTGCGAAAGCGAGAACGTTGCCTTCCTTCATGTGCTTTTCTATCTGGTTCTTGTAGATGGCAGCCTGCAGTTCGTCCGGAGCAAGCATCATAACGATGTCGCCTGCTTCTGCGGCAGCTTCAATATCGAGAACCTTCAGGCCGGCAGCTTCTGCCTTTGCGGTGTGGGCTGAGCCCGGTCTGAGACCTACAACAACGTCTACGCCGCTTTCATGCAGGTTGATGGCATGGGCGTGACCCTGGCTGCCGAAACCGATGACAGCAACTGTTTTGCCGTCCAACATTCCTAAATTACAATCCTGATCATAATACTTTTTAATCATTTTAACTCTCCTTATTTATATGTAAGTTTAATTTAAGTTCATATTATATATTGGCCTCGCATGCTGCAGCCCGGCGGGGTGCGGCATGATGCCGGTGCAATCTATTATTGGCGATGTCGCATGGAGGCCGGAGCCTCCGGAGAAAGCGATCTATACCTCGCCAAGGCCTCTGCCGATTCCGGTTATACCTGTTCGGCATACTTCCTTTATATCGTAGCAGTCCATCATGCTCATGAAGCCGTCCAGCTTTTCGGAGGCGCCTGTCATTTCAATGATGAGGCTGTCTTTGGAAAGATCTACGATCTTACCTCTGTAGATCTCAACGATCTCCTTGATGGCTGAGCGCTCGCTTTTATCAACCTTTATCTTCATCAGCAGAAGCTCTCTGTAGATGCTTCCGGCGTCCAGCGTAAAAATCTTCTTTACGACCTCCAGCTTTGATGTCTGAGTGATTATCTGATGAAGTCCCTGCTCAGTTCCTGTGAATACAACGGTTATTCTGGAAAGCTTCGGGTCGTTGGTGGCCGAAACCGTCAGGGAGTCGATGTTGAAGCCTCGTCGTCCAAAGAGGCTGCTGACTCTTGTAAGTACATTTGCCTGGTTGTCTACCAGGATACTTATTACCTCTCGTCTGATAGTCTTGTCCATTTTCATATCCCTCCTAACCGATGATCATATCTTCAATAGTGCCGCCGCCCGGAATCATAGGGAGAACTCTCTCTTCCCTTGAGATTGCGCAGTCAATCCATACAGGACCCTTTTCCTGGAGGGCTTTCTTGAAAGCTTCCTCGAATTCCTGAGGTGTGGCTGCTGAGAAGCCCTTTGCACCAAAGGCCTCTGCCAGCTTAGGGAAATTTGTTTTTCTTTCAGGCGTGGTGGCGGCGTAACGCTTTCCGTAAAAGGCCGTCTGCCACTGATATACCATTCCCAATACTCTGTTGTCCAGAATAACGGTTATTATAGGAAGTTCATGGCTTACGGCGGTGCAGGCTTCTGCCAGATTCATGTGGAAAGAGCCGTCTCCGGTGAAGTGAACTACTCTCTTGTCGGGATGTCCTATCTGCGCTCCTATAGCGGCGCCGTATCCGAAGCCCATGGTGCCCAGACCGCCGCTGGTAACGAAGTTCTCTGTTTTTTCATGCTTCAGATACTGTGCGGCCCACATCTGGTGCTGGCCTACATCTGTAACGTATATGGTTTCCTTATCCGTAAGGTCGCATACAGCGTGGATTATCTCGCTTGGATGAAGAGTGGCTTCCTGGCATTTTACATCGCCTGTCTTCTTCTTCCATTCTGTTGCCTGTGCAACCCAGTCCTTGTGATCCTTTTTCTTTATCAGAGGCAGAAGCTTCTGAAGGAATTCCTTGACATCTGCCGTAACGCCGCAGTCAACCAGTACGTTTTTGTTGATTTCGCTGGTGTCTATGTCTACCTGGACTTTGAGGGCTTTCTTCGCGAACCTCTGCGGGTTAAGGGCTACTCTGTCGCTGAACCTTGCTCCAAGAGCGATTACCAGATCCGAGCGGTCAACGGCTTTGTTGGCTGCGATGCTGCCGTGCATTCCGATGAGACCCAGATTTCTCGGATTCTCCCATCCGATGATACCGGCGGCCATAAGCGTGTAAGTGGCCGGCATATCTGCGATTTCGATGAGCTTGTTTACCTCGTCGCCTGCTCTTGCAGCGGTAACTCCTCCGCCGATGTATACGATAGGTCTCTCTGCCGCGTTGATCATGGAAGCAACTTCCTGAACCTCTTTATCCGTGAATTCCGGAGAAGGGTTGAGCTTCATTGGTTTCTCCGGCTTGTAGTCTGTCATTGCAGCGGTAACATCCTTGGTAAT
This sequence comes from uncultured Bacillota bacterium, assembly GCA_958448635.1. Lineage (GTDB taxonomy): Bacteria > Bacillota > Clostridia > Peptostreptococcales > Anaerovoracaceae > Lentihominibacter. The sequence continues at coordinate 28,284 of CAUDEQ010000019.1, forward strand.
GTCCACAAGTACAGGACCCTTTCGTCCGCTGTTTGCTATTCTGAATGCATTTCTCAGGGCATCGGCCAGATCATCTATACTGTTAACAAAGAAGGTATGCTTTGTTATAGGCATGGCAACGCCTGTGATGCATATTTCCTGAAAGGCGTCTCTGCCGATAAGACTATCGGGAACATTGGCTGTAATGGCAACCATAGGGATGCTGTCCATGAAAGCCGTCGCAATCCCTGTGACGAGATTTGTCGCACCTGGGCCGCTTGTGGCAAAGACGACGCCGGTTTTCCCTGTTGCTCTGTAATATCCGTCTGCGGCGTGGGCAGCATGCTGCTCGTGAGATGCCAGTATGTGCGTGATCTTATCTCTGTACTCGTAGAGGGTGTCGTATAGATTCAGTGCAGTTCCTCCGGGATATCCGAATACTGTGTCAACACCGTGCTCCAATAAGATCTCAGCAACCAGTTGTGATCCTGTTACTCTCATTTTTTCCTCCTTAAAAAATATCGTTTTATTTGTGTGTCCGGGCCAATAAGCCTGCGCCAAAATAAGGCCGTCCCGGTTCATAGTCATTATTATATATTGTTTAAAAATAAAATCAAGTTATTTTTTGTTAAAATTGTGTGTAAATACAATGAATTTTAAAAATTGTAGTTAAAAATAACAAAAATGGCAAAAAAGTTTTTGATAAACGCAATATGTTGGGTGTGATCGGCAGACAAAACAGGCTGCAGGCAACAAAAAACGATGTGAAATATGTTGTGAAGGATTAGAAATACATATGGTGATCGATTTAGCCGGAACGCTTCGCAGCGCACTTTCCACAGAAGACCTTCAGACAATGCCCGCAGCCCGCTTTCCACAAATCAACTTATCTTGAGTGTCGTTCCGTGGAATTTACCTGATTTTTTCTTATTATATATGGTTTATATATGGCCATTTTCACAGCGCATTTTATATGACTTATTCATCTGAGGAAAATATTTTACAGACTTTCAATATTTGCCATGAAATATGCTTACATCAATTTGCAGTGCTCAAGGTCATCTTTGTGTGTAAAAAGATTTCCTGTAAAATAAGTCTAATTCAAGATGTTTGCTTATGCAGGCGGATGTGGAATTTCATGATTCCGGTTTCGTTGGCTCGTCTCCATTGATGGCGGCACCAGTGCAAAAGATGTCGGGATTTTGTACTCCATACTTTTTTCATTATGTAGTAATCAGATGCGTGATATTTGCTAATGTAAGATGTTGGCTGATGAGGCTTACAAAAGGAAAGCAGCCAACATTTTTCGCAAAATCGTGGTATTCTGGTGGAAAAAATAAGCATTTGTTGGCTGAAAATAAGGCAGAAGGGTCAAGTCCAAAATGTGGTGTAAATTGCTCATCCTGCATAATATTTTAA